>NZ_CAUI01000009.1 GCF_000350165.1 Halanaerobium saccharolyticum subsp. saccharolyticum DSM 6643 | reverse complement strand
CTACAAGCTCGATTAACTCTTCGTCATCTACCATATCTGCTTTGTTTAAGAATACTACTATTGATGGTACACCAACCTGACGTGCTAAAAGAATATGCTCTCTTGTCTGTGGCATTGGTCCATCTGCTGCAGATACTACTAAAATTGCTCCGTCCATCTGTGCTGCTCCTGTAATCATGTTCTTTACATAGTCAGCATGTCCTGGACAATCTACGTGAGCATAGTGTCTTGCTTCTGTTTCATACTCTACGTGAGATGTTGCAATTGTAATTCCTCTTTCTTTTTCCTCTGGAGCATTATCAATAGTATCAAATGCTCTTACTTCTGCTCCACCATAGTTTGCCAACACATTTGTGATTGCTGCTGTTAGTGTTGTTTTTCCATGGTCAACATGTCCTATTGTTCCTATGTTAACATGTGGTTTGTTTCTTTCGAATTTTGCTTTTGCCATTTTTATTCCTCCTTGAAAATTTATCTATTCTCCAATAATTTCTTCTGTTATACTTTTTGGTGCCTGCTCATAGTGTGAGAACTGCATTGTATAAGTTGCTCTACCCTGAGTTTTAGAACGAAGATCTGTGGAATAACCAAACATCTCTGAAAGTGGTACATTAGCATTAACAACCTGAGCATTACCTCTTGGCTCCATGCCTTCAACTTTACCACGGCGTCCATTAAGATCACCCATAACATCTCCCATATACTCTTCAGGAGTTACAACTTCAACACTCATTACAGGTTCTAAAATAGCAGGTTTAGCTCTTTTAGCGCCCTGTCTGAAGCCCATTGAACCAGCAATTTTAAATGCCATTTCAGATGAGTCAACATCGTGATAACTACCATCATTAAGTGTTACCTTGACATCTACTACTGGATAACCGGCAATAATACCGTTCTCCATAGCTTCTACAATTCCATCTTCTACAGAAGGAATGTATTCGCGTGGAATTGATCCACCAGTAATTTTGTCTTCAAATTCAAATCCTGCGCCTGCTTCCTGTGGCTCAATATCCATTACAACATGACCATATTGACCACGACCACCAGACTGACGGATGAATTTACCTTCAACATCAGTAACTTTCTTAGTGATTGTTTCACGATAAGCTACCTTAGGTTTACCAATATTAGCATCAACTTTAAATTCTCTTAAAAGACGGTCAACAATAACTTCAAGGTGTAATTCTCCCATACCTTCAATAATTGTCTGTCCTGTTTCCTCATCAGTGTGAACTCTAAATGTTGGGTCCTCTTCTGCTAATCTTTGTAACGCTTCACCAAGTTTATCCTGGTCAGCTTTACTCTTAGGTTCAATTGCAACACCAATAACTGGTTCAGGGAATTCCATTGCTTCTAAAATAATTGGATTATCCTGATCACAGATTGTGTCACCTGTACTTGTGTTTTTAAGACCAACTAAAGCTCCAAGGTCACCAGCAAATATTTCATCTCTTTCTTCACGACGGTTAGCATGCATCTGTAAGATACGTCCAACTCTTTCGCGAATATCTGCTGTTGCATTATAAACATAAGAACCTGCTTCCAAAGTTCCAGAATAAGATCTGAAGAAAGCTAACTTTCCAACATAAGGATCAGACATAATTTTAAATGCCAGACCAGAGAATGGAGCGTCATCTGAAGCTTCTCTTACTTCAGTTTCTTCTGTTTCTGGATTAAGACCTTCAATAGGTGGTACATCAGTTGGAGAAGGTAAGTAGTCAAGAACTGCATCCAGCAACATCTGTACACCTTTATTTTTAAAAGCAGATCCACACAAGACTGGAATTACATTTACATTAAGTACTGCCTGACGTAATAATTTTTTGATGTCGTCAGTACTTACTTCACCTTCTAAATATTTCATCATAAATTCGTCATCTTCTTCAGCCAGAACTTCCATTAAAATTTCTCTGTATTCTGCTGCTTTTTCTTTCATATCTTCTGGTATTTCAACCCTATCAAAACTAACACCAAGTTCATCTTCATAAACAATAGCATCCATTTCTACTAAGTCAACAACACCATCAAATCTATCTTCACTTCCTATAGGAAGCTGAATTGGCACTGCATTAGCACCAAGTCTATCTTTCATCATATCTACAGCTCTGAAAAAATCGGCTCCAGTTCTATCCATTTTGTTAACAAATGCAATTCTGGGAACTCCATATTTATCAGCCTGTCTCCATACAGTTTCGGATTGTGGTTCAACCCCACCTACAGAACAGAATAAAGCAATTGCTCCATCTAAAACTCTAAGAGATCTCTCTACCTCAACTGTAAAGTCCACGTGTCCGGGCGTATCTATAATATTAATACGATTTTCCTTCCACTGACAAGTAGTAGCAGCAGAGGTAATTGTAATTCCTCTTTCCTGTTCCTGTTCCATCCAGTCCATAACAGATGCACCATCATGAGTTTCACCCATCTTATGAACTCGACCTGTATAGTAAAGAATTCTTTCTGTCGTAGTTGTCTTACCTGCATCAATATGCGCCATAATACCAATGTTACGTGTTTTTTCTAGTGGAAATTGTCGGGCCACTATTCTCCCCCCTTATATAAAAATTATATACATCACGCAACTAAACTACCATCTATAATGTGCAAAAGCTCTATTGGCTTCAGCCATACGATGGACTTCTTCTTTCTTTCTAACTGCGCCGCCTGTATTGTTATATGCGTCTGTGATTTCTCCAGCAATTCTTTCTCTCATTGTTCTTTCATTACGAGCTCTAGCTGCTGTTACTAACCAGCGTAATGCTAAAGTTCTTTTTCTATCTTCATCAACTTCTACTGGCACCTGATAGTTTGATCCACCAACACGTCTTGATTTTACTTCAAGAGCTGGTTTGATATTTTCCAATGCTTCATTAACAACTGTCAAACCATCTTCACCAGTGTTTTCGGAGATGATATCGAGAGCACTGTAAAATGCTTTTTCGGCCAGTCCTTTTTTGCCATCTAGCATTAATTTATTAATAATTCTGCTGACAACAACATTGTCATATACCGGATCAGGCACAACATCTCTTTTTTCTGCTCTATTTTTACGCACTATAATCCCCCCTTTTTATTTAGGTTTTTTTACACCATACTTGGAACGTCCCTGTTTTCTGTCTTCAACACCAGCTGTATCGAGTGCTCCTCTAACAATATGATATCTAACACCTGGTAAATCTTTAACTCTTCCACCTCTTACTAACACAACAGAGTGTTCCTGTAAATTATGTCCAATTCCTGGAATATAGGCTGTTACCTCTTTTCCATTAGTTAAACGTACACGAGCTACTTTTCTTAAAGCTGAGTTCGGCTTTTTAGGAGTAGCAGTATATACTCTAGTACAGACACCCCTTTTCTGTGGAGAACCCTCCAAAGCAGGAGCAGAAGTTTTCTTTTTAGTCTTTTCTCGTCCTTTACGAATCAACTGACTAATAGTCGGCATGCAATCCCACCTCCTTCCAATTATTTCAATAGAGCTGCAGAAGCTGCAGAAACATCTATCCCACAAATTCTACCCAATTCATTTTTGCTTTCTACAATCTCAAAAGGAATATTATTATCATTAACAGCCTTAAGTATTTCTTTTTTTAAAGGCTGGTCAATATCTTTAGCTAAAAATATTTGTTTTACTTGATTGTTTGCTATAGCTTTTAAAGTCTGCTTACTGCCAACAAGCAGCTTAGCACTGCATTTATCGCTTAGCATTTTAACCAAACCTCCAGATTAAACTTTGTTGAGCACACTTAAGTATTTTAACAGCTTTACTCTTCCATGTCAAGCAAAAATTAAAAAGAGTTTCTCCTTTTATTGATATTGTAAATTAAGAACTACTCAACACATTTTCCAGTCCAAATTCACCTAACAATAAAGGAGAAACTCTTATAATTAATTCAATATTAATTTCTATTATCTATCTCAATCTTAACTTTTAATCAACTTCAGTTAGATCGTCTGTTAAATCTCCAAACATAGTTCCATCTTCTTTTACTACATCAATATCTCTGTAATAGTTCATTCCTGTACCTGCTGGAATTAGCTGACCGATAATTACATTTTCCTTTAAGCCCAATAACGGATCAACTTTTCCATCAAGAGAAGCTTCAGTCAGCACTCTTGTTGTTTCCTGGAATGATGCTGCAGATAAGAAAGAATCTGTAGCCAGTGAAGCTTTTGTGATACCAAGTAATTCTGGTTTAGCAACAGCAGTTTCATTATTGTTCGCTGCAGCTTCCTCGTTAGCTTTACGATAATCATATCTATTAACTAAACTTCCAGGGAGTAAATCAGTATCACCCGGCTTAACAATTTTTAACTTCTTCATCATCTGGCGAACTATTACCTCAATGTGTTTATCATTAATCTCAACACCCTGTGAACGGTAAACATTCTGAACTTCTTCTAAAAGATAGTTTTGTACAGCTTTTTCACCTTTAACCTTAAGCAGTACATTTGGATCAAGCGGACCTTCAGTCAGCTTATCACCAGATTTAACATAATCATCATCTTTTACTATCATTTTAGATCCATACGGAATCTTGTAAGTTTTCTTTTTACCATCTTCATTTTCTACTACAACTCGTTTGGAGTTTTTCTTTTCAACTATAGTTACAAAACCTTCTCTTTCAGTCATTATTGCCTGACCTTTTGGTGTTCTACCCTCAAATAACTCTTCTACTCTAGGTAGACCCTGGGTGATATCATCTCCAGCAACACCACCGGTATGGAAAGTACGCATAGTAAGCTGTGTACCAGGCTCACCAATTGACTGCGCTGCAACTATACCAATTGATTCTCCAATATCTACAAGTTTACCTGTTGCCAGGTTACGACCATAGCACTTACGGCAAACTCCATGTTGCGCTTCACAGGTTAAATTAGATCTTATTTTAACTCTATCAATATCAGCTGAGTCGATCAGATCCATTTTCTTTCTATCAATTAGAGTATTCTTTTCAACAATAACTTCTCCGCTTTCTGGATCTACAATCTCTTCAGCGGTATAACGACCAATACATCTTTCTGATAATGGTTCAACAGCATTTTTTCCTTTTGGCCCAATTGCTTCAACATGAATGCCCTGTTCTGTACCACAATCATCTTCTCTAACAATAACATCCTGTGATACATCAACTAGACGTCTTGTAAGATATCCAGAGTCAGCAGTTCTTAAAGCAGTATCTGCCAGACCCTTACGAGCACCATGAGTAGATAGGAAATACTCCAATACATCCAGACCTTCACGGAAACTGGAACGAATTGGAACATCAATAATTCGACCAGATGGATCTGCCATCAAGCCACGCATACCAGCAAGCTGAGAAATCTGAGATGTATTACCTCGAGCACCAGAGATAGCCATGATGTAAATATTGTTACTTTCATCAAGGTTTTCTAAAAGTGCATCTGTAACATCATCTTTTGCTTTGTTCCAAATATCAACAACTTTATGATATCTTTCATCTTCAGTAATTGCGCCTCGGCGATAATGGTTTTCAATTTGGTGTACTTCATCTTCTGCCTTAGAAACAATTTCTGGCTTAGATGGTGGTATTTCAGCATCACTAACAGCAATAGAAATACCTGATCTAGTTGCAAAATCATAACCCATTTCTTTAATGTTATCAAGTGTTTCAGCAGTCTTATCATTACCAACTTCTTCGTAAAGATCAGTAATTAAATCTCCAAGACCGCTTTTGCCGATACGAACATTAAAAAATGGAATTTCTTTTGGTAAAGCTTCATTAAAGATAACTCTACCAATTGATGTCTCAATAATTTCTCCATCTAATCTAACTTTTACTGGCGCCTGAATATGAACACGATCTGTGTCATAAGCTTTAATTGCTTCATTAGCATTAGCAAATATTTTTCCAGCACCTTTACGATCTTCTTTAATAGTTGTTAAGTAAAAGACTCCCAAAACCATATCCTGAGTTGGTATAGTAATTGGCGCTCCATCAGATGGATTCAAAATATTTGTAGTTGCCAGCATCAATAAACGAGACTCTGCCTGAGCTTCTACAGATAAAGGTAAGTGGACAGCCATCTGATCACCATCAAAGTCCGCATTATATGCAGGACAAACTAATGGATGCAGCTTGATAGCTTTACCCTCTACTAATACCGGCTCAAAAGCCTGAATACCAAGTCTATGAAGTGTTGGCGCACGGTTTAGAAGTACTGGATGATCTTTAATAGCTTCTTCTAAAATCCCCCAAACTGCTTCATCAACATCTTCAACCATTCGCTTAGCATTTTTAATATTATGAGCATGTCCTTCTTCAACAAGGCCCCTCATAACAAATGGTTTAAAGAGTTCTAATGCCATCTTTTTTGGCAGACCACACTGATGCATTTTAAGATCTGGACCAACAACAATAACTGAACGTCCAGAATAGTCAACACGCTTACCTAATAAGTTTTGACGGAAACGACCCTGTTTTCCTTTAAGCATATCACTTAAAGATTTAAGCGGTCTGTTTCCAGCCCCAGTAACCGGTCTTCCGCGGCGTCCATTATCAATTAAAGCATCAACTGATTCCTGAAGCATTCTTTTCTCATTACGAATAATGATTTCGGGTGCCCCAAGATCTAGTAATCTTTTCAATCTATTATTACGATTAATAACTCTTCTATATAAGTCATTTAAGTCAGAGGTAGCAAAACGACCTCCATCAAGCTGAACCATTGGTCTTAAGTCAGGTGGAATAACTGGAATAGCACTCAAGACAAGATTAGCAGGGTTTAAACCTGAATCTAAAAGGCCATCCATAACTTCCAAACGACGAACAGCTCTTTTACGGCGCTGCCCACTCGCCTCTTTGACTTCTTTTTTTAGTTCATTAACTTCAGCTTCAACATCAATTCTTCCCAGTAGTTCCTGAATAGCTTCTGCTCCCATAGCAGCTTTAAAGGTATTACCATATTTGCTTTTGGCTTCCCTGTACTCACTCTCTGCCAGCAGTTGCTTTTCACTTAATGGTGTATCACCAGGATCGGTTACAATATAATGTACAAAGTAAATTACCTTTTCTAAAGCTCTTGGTGACATATCCATTATCAAACCCAGACGACTGGGGATACCTTTGAAATACCAAATGTGTGTGCATGGTGCAGCCAATTCTATGTGCCCCATTCTTTCTCTTCTCACTTTGGATCTGGTTACCTCTACTCCACAGCGGTCACACACAACACCTTTATAACGGACCCGCTTATACTTTCCACAGTGACATTCATAATCCTTGGTTGGCCCGAAAATTTTCTCACAGAATAAGCCATCTTTTTCTGGCTTTAAAGTTCTATAATTAATTGTTTCCGGTTTTTTAACCTCTCCACGGGACCATTCACGTATCTGCTCTGCAGAAGCAACTCCGATCCTCATTGAATCGAAATTATTCACATTTAACAAGGGTCTCTCCCCTTTCTATATTGGAATTATTCGTCTTTATCATCATTATCACGACTTAATTTTAAGTCTGTATCTAATCCAAGTTTTTGTGCAGTTTCCATCATTTCATCTTCATTTTCAGCAACCTGCAGTTCCTCTTCATCAGAAGTAAAGATTCTTGCATCAAGACCAAGACTTTGCATCTCTTTAATCAATACTTTAAATGATTCGGGAATACCAGGATCAGGAACGTTTTCGCCTTTCACAATTGCTTCATAGGCTTTTACTCTTCCTACAACATCATCAGATTTAATTGTCAACATTTCCTGTAATGTATAAGCAGCACCATAGGCTTCCAGTGCCCACACTTCCATCTCACCAAAACGCTGACCACCAAACTGAGCTTTACCTCCAAGCGGCTGTTGTGTAACAAGAGAGTACGGTCCTGTTGAACGACCATGTAATTTATCATCAACTAAGTGGTGAAGTTTTAAAATGTACATAACTCCAACCGTTACTCTTTCTTCAAATCTTTCTCCAGTTCTACCATCATAAAGTACAGTTTTACCATCTCTAGATAGACCTGCTTCTTCCAGTATATCTTCAACCTCGTCCTCAGAAGCCCCATTAAAGACTGGCGTTTCAGTATAAATCCCCAGTGCTCTTGCAGCCATACCAAGGTGAGTTTCTAATACCTGTCCAATATTCATACGCGAAGGTACACCAAGGGGATTTAAAACAATTTCTACAGGATCCCCATTTGGTAAGAAGGGCATATCTTCTTCTGGTAAAATCCTAGAAATAACACCTTTGTTACCATGACGACCAGCAAGCTTATCTCCCACAGAAATTTTTCTCTTTGTAGCAACATAAACTCTAACCAGGCGATTAACACCAGGCTTCAAATCATCTCCCTGTTCACGAGAAAAGACTTTTACATCTACAACTATACCTTCTTCTCCGTGAGGAACTTTAAGGGATGTATCTCTTACTTCGCGAGCTTTTTCACCAAAAATAGCTCTTAAAAGTCTTTCTTCAGCTGATAATTCAGTTTCTCCCTTAGGAGTAACCTTACCAACTAAAATATCTCCCTCTTCAACTTCTGCTCCAACCCTAATTATTCCACGTTCATCCAAATTTTTGAGTGAACTTTCACCGACATTTGGAATGTCTCGTGTGATTTCTTCAGGCCCAAGTTTTGTATCCCTAGCTTCTGCCTCATGTTCTTCTATATGAATTGTGGTGAATGAATCTTCTTTAACTAAATTTTCACTGATTAAAATAGCATCCTCATAGTTGTATCCTTCCCAGGGCATAAAAGCAATTAATGTATTCCGGCCTAAAGCCATCTCCCCTTTTTCGGTTGAAGGACCATCAGCGATGATATCTCCAGCTTCAATTTTATCTCCCTTAGAAACAATTGGTTTTTGGTTCATACAGCTACCCTGATTTGATCTTTTATATTTCATCAGTTGATAACTATCTATTAAACCTTCATCATTTTTAACCATTATTTTGTTGGAAGTCACACTAACAATTTCTCCATCTTTTTCTGCTACAATTACTGCTCCTGAATCTTTAGCAGCCTTATATTCCATCCCAGTAGCGACCATCGGTGCATCAGTTATCATCAGTGGAACTGCCTGACGTTGCATATTCGCACCCATTAAAGCACGGTTAGCATCATCATTTTCTAAGAAAGGAATCATTGCCGCAGATACACCAACCATCTGCTTTGTCGAAACATCCATATAATCTAGATCTTCTGGATGAACTTCAAGGATATCCCCTCTTTTACGGGCGATAACAAATTCATTTGTAAAGTTTCCATCTTCATCTATCGCTGCGTTTGCCTGTGCAATTATATGTTTATCTTCCTCATCAGCAGTTAAATAATCAATTTCTTCAGTAACTCTAGAATCAACAACTCTACGATACGGAGTCATAATAAATCCGAATTCATTTGTCTTAGCATAAGTTCCCATTGTACCAATCAAACCGATATTTGGACCCTCAGGTGTTTCAATTGGACAAATACGTCCATAATGAGAGTGGTGAACATCACGAACATCAAAACCAGCTCTTTCTCTACTCAAACCACCAGGTCCAAGAGCAGATAATCTTCTTTTATGAGTAAGTTCTGACATCGGATTTGTCTGATCCATAAATTGAGAAAGCTGAGAACTTCCGAAAAATTCCTGGATGGAAGCAACAACAGGTCTTGTATTAATTAAAGCCTGAGGAGTAACTACATCTACATCCTGGATTGTCATTCTTTCTCTAACTACCCTTTCCATTCTGGAAAGTCCAATTCTAAACTGATTCTGCAATAATTCACCAACTGTTTTTAAACGACGATTCCCTAAATGATCAATATCATCTATATATGCTTCTGGATCATTATAAATTAGTTTAATCATATATTTTACAGTTGCTGCAATATCATCGATATGCAGATATTTGCGATCTTTATCTACATCTACTTCTAATTTTTTATTTAATTTATAGCGCCCAACAGCTGCCATATCATATCTTTTATGATCAAAAAATAATGATTCTAAAAGATTAGTAGCACTTTCTACTGTCGGTGGTTCTCCTGGACGGAGGCGCTTATATAATTCAATTAAAGCTTCTTCCTTTGATTCTGTACTGTCTCTTTCTAAAGTGTCATGCAGCACTTCTGAATCACCAAATTCATCTATGATTTCTGCATCTGTACCAAAACCAAGTGCGCGTAACAAAACAGTTGATGGAAGCTTTCTAGTTCTATCAACTCTTACAGAGACTATTCTCTTTTTATCATATTCAAATTCAATCCAAGCGCCGCGATTAGGTATTATACTACCTGTAATTAAGCGTCGCCCATCTTTTGTTCTTTCATCACTAAAATAAACACCAGATGATCTAACCAGCTGATTAACCACTACTCTTTCAGCACCATTAATAATAAATGTCGCCTTATCAGTCATTAGTGGGAAATCACCCATAAATACTTCCTGTTCCTTAACTTCACCAGTTTCTTTGTTGATTAAACGAACCTTAACCTGCAAAGAAGCTGAGTAAGTATCATCTCTATCCCGACACTCTTCTACTGTGTATTCGGGATCCTCTAAATAATAATCTACAAATTCGAGTACCAGATTTTCAGAAAAATCTTCAATTGGTGAAATTTCATTAAAAACTTCATGCAATCCTTCTTCTAAAAACCACTGATAAGAGTTTAATTGTGTATAAATCAGATCTGGCAAGTCCATCGCGTCATCAATTTTACTAAAACTGTGTCTTTCCCTTGCCGTTGACATCATTGCACCCCCAGGAAATTCTAATAATTAGCTGAAACTATCCCATAATAATCAATTTCTTATTTACCTTATAGACATCTAATAATGATAGCACAGGAAAAATCTCTTGTCAAGAGATTTCGTAATGAAATTCTCCCATTTACAATCTTTTTCCATTTGTCATTAACTCCATAATTAATACAATACTTTTTTTATAACTTTATAATTTTTATATATTTAAGTTATGTATTATATAAATAATTAAGATAATGCATAAATGTATATAAAAGAGAGAATCTCATGGTTTATCATGAAAAAATAGCCCCACTGTATAATATACAGCAGGACTATCATCATAATTGCTATATTAAAAACTAGATTACTTAAGTTCTACAGTTGCTCCAGCTTCTTCTAACTTTTCTTTCATTTCTTCTGCATCTTCTTTGCTTAATCCTTCTTTTACGTTACCAGGAGCGTCATCAACAACACCTTTAGCTTCTTTTAGACCTAAACCTGTTAATTCACGAACTGCTTTGATAACTTTAATTTTCTTGCCACCAATATCAGCTAAGAAAACATCAAATTCTGTCTGTTCTTCTTCTGCTCCACCAGCTGCTCCAGCTCCACCAGCTACTGCAACAGGTGCTGCTGCACTTACACCAAACTTTTCTTCCAATTCTTCAACCAGCTCAGATAATTCTAAAACACTCATTTCCTCAATTGCACTAATCAGTTCTTCTTTATTCATTATAATAATCCTCCTTAAATTTTTTAAGCTTTCTCTTCTTTAATTTGATTTAATACCTGTACTAAGCCGCGGATATTACCCTGCAGAACGTTGACCAATCCAGTAAGGGGTGCTTTCATACTTGCAAAAGCTTTTGCAAGTAATTCTTCTCTGGATGGAATTTCTGCTAGAGCTTCCACTTTTTCTTTAGCTATAATTTCACCATTTAAAAGACCAGCCTTAACTTCCAAAACTTCGTGATCTTTAGCATACTCTACTAAAATTTTCGCAGGAGATACAGCGTCTTCTTCACCAAAAGCAATAGCTGTTGGCCCTGAGAAATATTTTGTCATTTCGTCCATTTCAACATCATTAGCAGCAATAGTAGCCAAAGTGTTTTTCACTACTTTAAACTCTACTCCCGCTTCTCTTAGCTTACTTCTTAATTCAGTCATTTCGGCAACATTCAAACCCAGATAGTCTGTAATTACAAGTGATTTTGCACTGGTAAATTTATCAGTAAGTTCTTTAACAACCGCTTCTTTTTCTGGTCTTGCCACATTTTCACCCCCCTTAAAATATGAGCTTAAAATAAATCTTGTTAAATTAAAAAAACCTCCTGCAAGACAGTCAGGAGGTATAAATGCAAAAATAATATTTGCAGAAAGTTGCCCTCGGCAGGAAATTTAAGCATTACGCCCCTGCTGTCTTCGGAAAGGTTATTTTCTTGTCTAAATAAATATAACATAAAAATCTTAACAGGTCAAACTTTTTTTATCTTCCAATAAAAGACATTGTAGCTGCTGGATCAACTTTAACTCCAGGACCCATTGTTGGTGAGATAGCTAAAGATCTAAAGAATTTACCCTTAGCTGCTGCTGGACGTTCTTTTGCAAGAGTATCCATGATTTTGTGATAGTTGTTTAAAAGTTCTTCTTCGGTAAAAGAAGCTTTACCGATTGGTAAATGAACAATACCAGTTTTGTCAACACGGTATTCTAATTTACCTGCCTTAAATTCAGCTACTGCTTTTTCTAATTCGAAAGTAACAGTACCCGCTTTAGGATTAGGCATTAAACCTTTTGGTCCTAAGATTCTACCAAGACGGCCAACAACACTCATCATATCAGGTGTAGCTACAGCTAAATCAAAATCTAACCAGCCACCTTCAATTTTTTCTGCGAGTTCTTCGCCACCTACAAAATCTGCTCCAGCTTCTTCAGCTTCTTTGGCTTTTTCACCTTTAGCAAATACTACTAAAGTAACTTCCTGACCTGTACCTTCCGGTAAAACAACAGTCCCTCTAATATTCTGATCAGCATGTTTAGGATTGACACCTAGTCTTGCTGAAAGCTCAATTGTTTCGTCAAAGTTTGCAGTTGCAAGTTCTTTAACTAATCCAAAAGCTTCTTTAGGTTCATAGATTTTTTCGCGATCATACTTCTCTACAGCTTCTGCATAACGTTTACTTTTTGCCATTATTATTCCTCCTTTGTGGTATTAGCGGAAATTTCCTCCCACTGAAATACGTCTTTTTAAACATTTTTTAGATCTAATATACTAAATTAAAATAGCTTTTAAATTTACTTCACTAAAATTCCCATGCTTCTTGCAGTACCTTCAATCATGCTCATTGCAGCTTCTAAGCTGCCAGCATTTAAATCCTGCATTTTTGTTTCTGCAATCTTTTGTACATCATCTTTGCTTACTGTAGCAACCTTATTAACATTAGGTTCTCCAGAAGCAGTATCAATTCCTGCAGCCTGCTTTAATAATACAGCAGCTGGTGGAGTTTTAGTAATGAAATCAAAAGAACGATCCTGATATACTGTAATTTCTACCGGAATTAAAGTTCCTTGATCTTCTTTAGTCTTTGCATTAAAAGATTTACAGAATTCCATAATATTAACACCGTGCTGTCCAAGTGCTGGACCTACAGGTGGTGCAGGGTTAGCCTGTCCTCCAGGAATTTGTAATTTGATAACTGTCATAACCTGTTTAGCCATTTAAAACACCCCTTTCTTCAAAAAAATTATCTATTTAAGAACATAATTTAATATTTCTTGAATTGATCAAACTCTAATTCAACTGGTGTTTCTCTCCCAAACATAGAAACAAGAATTTTTGCCTTACCTTGTTCAGGATGTATCTCTTTAATCACACCATCAAAATCTTCAAATGGACCATCTTTAACAGTAACTTGATCTCCAACTTCAAAATCAACAGAAACTTTTTTAGCTTTTTCACCCATACTACTCAGAATTGCATCAACCTCTTCTTTTTCTACAGGAAGTGGTTTGGTTCCACCACTGACAAAGCCAATAACTCCTGGTGTGTTTTTTACAACATACCATGATTTATCATTCATATCCATTTGTAATAAAATATACCCAGGGAAAATTCTTTTTTTAACTACTTCATCTTTCCCTTTTTTCTTTTCTATTTTTTCTTCAGTTGGAACTAAAATTCTAAAAATGCTGTCTTCCATACCTGTACTAGCTATTCTTTTCTCAAGATTTGCCTTGACTTTTCTCTCATGTCCCGAATATGTATGAACAACATACCATGGAACATCTTCTCTTGCCTTTTCGAGTTCTTCATTAAACTTACTTTCTTCAGTCATATTTAAGGATTCTCTAGAGAATCCTCACCTCCTCAATTACGAAATTAATGGAGTAATTATATTAGACAGTGTTAAATCTATTAAACCAATAAATGTTATCAAAGCAATTACAGTTACAATTACAACTAATGTATTTGAAGTAATTTCTTCTCTGTTAGGCCAATTAACCTTTTTTAACTCAGATTTAACTGATTTAAAAAATTTAGATATCTTACCAAAAAACCCTAGTTCTTTTGCCATCTTAAATCACTTCCTCAGCTAAAGTATTAATGATTCTACTTTGTTTCACGATGGAGGGTATGCTCCTTGCAAAACTTACAATATTTTTTCAGTTCTAATCTATCACGAGTATTCTTTTTATTTTTTTTGGTAGAGTAATTGCGGTTTTTGCATTCTGTACATTCTAATGTAATAATTTCTCTCACCGTAAATCCACCTCCTCAATCAAACAGTTACTGCTTGAAAAACTTATATTTAAAAATTAATTAATATCTTCTTTAAAAATGAACGGTATTTTCCTGATTGTTAACCTTAATTAATTTACCATATTTAAAGAGCAATGTCAATGTTTTTTTAGAAAAAAAGCATGTGCAGTTTGCTCTGCACATGCCTATGGAATTAAATTTAGGTTTTAATAACTTTTAATATTAAGCATTATAATTACTCAATAATTTCAGTTACAACTCCAGCTCCTACTGTGTGACCACCTTCACGGATCGCAAAACGTAGTCCTTCTTCCATTGCTATTGGAGTGATTAGTTCTCCTGTCATCTCAATGTTATCTCCAGGCATTACCATGTCTACTCCTTCTGGTAACTGAATGTTTCCTGTTACATCTGTTGTACGGAAGTAGAACTGTGGTCTGTATCCATCAAAGAATGGTGTGTGTCTTCCACCCTCATCTTTACTTAATACATATACCTCTGCATAAAACTTTGTATGTGGTGTAATACTTCCTGGCTTTGCCAGTACCTGACCTCTTTCGATGTCTTCTCTTTTTACACCTCTTAATAATGCTCCAATGTTATCTCCTGCTACTGCTTCGTCTAACATCTTACGGAACATTTCTACTCCTGTTACTACTGTTGTCTCTGTATCTTTGATTCCTACAATCTCTACCTCATCTGATGGATGTAGAGTTCCTCTTTCGATTCTTACCTGTTGCTACTGTTCCACGTCCTGTAATTGAGAATACGTCCTCTACAGGCA
>NZ_CAUI01000008.1 GCF_000350165.1 Halanaerobium saccharolyticum subsp. saccharolyticum DSM 6643 | reverse complement strand
CAAATGCTACTAATTTGCAGGAATTAATACAAGAATTAGGAAAAAAAAGATTTGGTCATATCCCCAAAGTAGGAGATTGTTTTTAAATGTTCATTAATAATTTCCCATTCACTTTTATCATTCAATTCTACTTCTTCCGGCCTTCTGCAATAACTTAATTTATCATCATAGGATAATCTATTAAAAGCTATTTTCTGAAGTTCTTCCTTCATTGCCTTCTTATTTTCTCTAGACATTCCTTTAGGATATTTAAGCAGAGTTTAGCAGCTGAAAAAGTAAGTTTTTTAAAATATTTGAGATTATCATTTTAGATTAAAAGTTACTGAAGCCCGCAAAAATGGGGGTGATTAGAATTAAACCATTGATTATAATTTTAATATTAAGTTTTTTTATTTTATGATCTTAAGCTCAGATGTTTTTGCACAGAAAAAAATTCTTGTACTGCATTCTTATCATCAGGGTTTAGAATGGACAGATCAAATTTCGGAAGGGATAAGATCGGTTTTTCCTTATAATGATAAAGTTAAAATATTTTATGAATATCTAGATGCAAAAAAGAAATTATAGTGAAAAATACTATGATAAATTAATCTCTCTCTACAGGGAAAAAGCTAAAATTATTAATTTTGATGTAATAATTGTTTCAGATAATGCAGCTTTTAATTTTATTCTAGAATATGGTGAAGAATTATATCCTAAAACACCGATAGTATTTTGTGGTGTCAATAATTTTAATAGTAATTTTTTAGTAAATAAAGAAGATATCTGCGGAATCGTTGAAAATGCCGACCACAGAAAAATTATTGATTTAATTTTAAAACTGCATCCTAATTTGAATGAGTTGATTATTATTAATGATCAAACTCTGACCGGTAAAAACATTCAGGAAGAACTGAAAGTTGTTTTAAAAGATTATAAAAATAAAATAGAGTATGAAATCTGGGATACTTTTACACTTAATGACCTACAAAATAGATTAATTAGTTTAGATCAAAATGATGTTATTTATTTATTAGTTTTTAATAGAGATAGAGCTGGTAATTTTATTTCGTATAATCAGGGTATAGATATAATTAAATCAGTGAGTAAAAATCCTATTTATGGTGCCTGGGATTTTTATCTGGGCAAAGGGATATTAGGAGGTAAGTTGATTTCTGCTCAAGCTCAGGGTAAAGAAGCTGCATTAATGGCAAAAAAAATTATTAACGGTCAACAAGATTTCCGTGAAAAATAGTATTTGACAAAGGTAGTAATTTTTATTTCGATTATCTAGAATTAAAAAATATAATATAACAGAAAATGATCTGCCTGCAGGAAGCAGAATAGTTAATCAACCTGATTCTTTTTTAAAAAATAATAGATATCTACTGTGGGGACTAGCATTTTTGATTTTTATAATTTTAATTCTAATAATTATATATTATTTAAAAAATAAAGAGAAAGAGAAATTGGATAAGTTAAATCTAGAACTTGAACAGAAAGTCAAGCAAAGAACTAGAGAATTAGAAAAGATGACTATCACAGATGAACTAACAGATTTATTTAATAGAAGACATATTTTAGATCTGCTTGAGATTGAAATAAAAAAGGCAAGCAGATACAATAGAAATCTTTCCGTAATAATGATCGATATAGACTTTTTTAAAAAAGTTAATGATAATCATGGACATCAGTTTGGAGATA
>NZ_CAUI01000006.1 GCF_000350165.1 Halanaerobium saccharolyticum subsp. saccharolyticum DSM 6643 | reverse complement strand
TTCAGTTACAACTCCAGCTCCTACTGTGTGACCACCTTCACGGATTGCAAAACGTAGTCCTTCTTCCATTGCTATTGGAGTGATTAGTTCTCCTGTCATCTCAATGTTATCTCCAGGCATTACCATGTCTACTCCTTCTGGTAACTGAATGTTTCCTGTTACATCTGTTGTACGGAAGTAGAACTGTGGTCTGTATCCATCAAAGAATGGTGTGTGTCTTCCACCCTCATCTTTACTTAATACATATACCTCTGCATAAAACTTTGTATGTGGTGTAATACTTCCTGGCTTTGCCAGTACCTGACCTCTTTCGATGTCTTCTCTTTTTACACCTCTTAATAATGCTCCAATGTTATCTCCTGCTACTGCTTCGTCTAACATCTTACGGAACATTTCTACTCCTGTTACTACTGTTGTCTCTGTATCTTTGATTCCTACAATCTCTACCTCATCTGATGGATGTAGAGTTCCTCTTTCGATTCTTCCTGTTGCTACTGTTCCACGTCCTGTAATTGAGAATACGTCCTCTACAGGCATTAAGAATGGTTTGTCTGTATCTCTTTCTGGCTCTGGAATATAAGTATCTACTTGATCCATAAGCTCTATAATCTTCTTACCCCATTCTCCTTCTGGATCTCCGTTTTCTGCTGCTTTTAATGCAGAACCTACTATTACCGGAATATCGTCTCCTGGGAAATCATATTCGTCTAAGAGTTCTCTTACTTCCATCTCTACAAGCTCGATTAACTCTTCGTCATCTACCATATCTGCTTTGTTTAAGAATACTACTATTGATGGTACACCAACCTGACGTGCTAAAAGAATATGCTCTCTTGTCTGTGGCATTGGTCCATCTGCTGCAGATACTACTAAAATTGCTCCGTCCATCTGTGCTGCTCCTGTAATCATGTTCTTTACATAGTCAGCATGTCCTGGACAATCTACGTGAGCATAGTGTCTTGCTTCTGTTTCATACTCTACGTGAGATGTTGCAATTGTAATTCCTCTTTCTTTTTCCTCTGGAGCATTATCAATAGTATCAAATGCTCTTACTTCTGCTCCACCATAGTTTGCCAACACATTTGTGATTGCTGCTGTTAGTGTTGTTTTTCCATGGTCAACATGTCCTATTGTTCCTATGTTAACATGTGGTTTGTTTCTTTCGAATTTTGCTTTTGCCATTTTTATTCCTCCTTGAAAATTTAT
>NZ_CAUI01000004.1 GCF_000350165.1 Halanaerobium saccharolyticum subsp. saccharolyticum DSM 6643 | reverse complement strand
AGTTCCAGTGTGACTGATCGTCCTCTCAGACCAGCTATAGATTGTTGCCCCTGGTGAGCCGTTACCTCACCAGCTAGCTAATCTACCGCGAACTCCTCCTCAAACGATGGCAAAGCCACCTTTTTCTGATTGTGTGATGCCACACTCTCAGCTTACCTCGGATTAGCCCGACTTTCGCCAGGTTATCCCAGACTTGAGGACAGATTATTCACGTGTTACTCACCCGTCCGCCACTATCTAGATCTCGTCGTCAACCCGAAGGTTTCAGTCGAGGTAGACCGTTCGACTTGCATGTGTTAAGCACGCCGCCAGCGTTCGTCCTGAGCCAGGATCAAACTCTCCATATAAAGAATTTGAATTTGACTCATATTATTTAATATAAGCTTTAAACTATAATTACTTTTAAGTTTTAACACTCAAAGTATATTAACGTTGGCTTGCTGTTTAATTTTCAAGGTTCACTGAGCCTTCATTTTATTACGAATGGTCGGCTCTGTACTTGGCCATCGAGGCCAGCGCACAAAATCTGCTTTTCTGCAAATTATCTTCTATATTTTCTGCCGCGTTTTTTATCAGCGACATTTAATATCTTATCAACTCTGCCACACTTTGTCAAGAACTTTTTAGAAAAACTTTTTTAGAATATTTTTCTTGATTTTCAAAACTTTATTTTCTCTTATATATATAAAGAAGAGAAATATTTAAGCTTTAAAATTTAGCTCTTTTATAATCTCTATTTGAGCTTATTTTTGATCTCAAATTTTAGGAGATTATTTGTGCGACGTCTATTATCTTATCAAGCTCTTTTTGCTTTGTCAAGAACTTTTTAAAATAATTTTTGTCGGCCAAAAAAATATTATTGATTACTTTTCAGCGACATACATTATCTTAGCATCAAATTTGATAATTGTCAAGGATATAACAATAAAAAATTAGTCTAATCTTGAATAATTTTTAAATAAATATTTCTAGTTCTTGGACCATCAAACTCACAAAAATATATCCCCTGCCAGGTTCCCAATAATAGTTTTCTATTTTCAACCATTATACTCTGATTCACACCAAATAAACTGGATTTTATATGAGCAGCTGAATTCCCTTCTAAATGTGCATAATTATCATCAAAAGGAACTATTTTATTAATTTCTTTTTTTATGTCTGCTTTAACATCCGGATCAGCGTTTTCATTTATAGTAACTGCAGCAGTTGTATGGGGTATATGAATCTGAACCAAACCAGATTTTAATCCAGCTTTTTTAACTGCATTTTGAATTTCTGTTGTGATATCAATAAGCTCCACCTTATCATTTGTTTTAATGGATAATTTTTTAAACATTACAAACACCTCTTTTAATTTTAGAACTAACAATAAGTTAAGTTCTTTTTGACTGAAAATTTAATTAATTAAGTGTAAAAACACAGCCAGGATATTTAAATCCCGGCTATATTCAAGTTCATAAATCTATTATTCATTACTTTCTGGTCTCATAGTTGGGAATAAAATAACATCCCTAATGGAACTAGAATCAGTTAATAACATAATTAATCTATCAATACCAATACCTAAACCACCTGTAGGAGGCATACCGTATTCTAAAGCTCTAATGAAATCATAATCCATCATCTGGGCTTCTTCATCTCCAGCTTCACGCATTTCTACTTGTTTTTCAAATCTGCGCTTCTGTTCTTCCGGATCATTTAACTCACTAAAAGCATTAGCAATTTCTCTACCATAGACAAAAGCCTCAAAACGATAGGTAAAGCGTGGATCATCTTCTATCTTCTGAGCTAAAGGAGACACTTCTATTGGATAATCCATAATAAAGGTAGGTTGAATTAGCTTATCTTCCACTCTTATTTCAAAAACCTCATTTAAAACCTCACCATAAGAAAGTCCTTCTTCAGGCTTTACACCTACAGAGGCTGCAGCTTCATATGCCTTTTCGGCTGTATCAAATTCACTGAAATCTACATCAGCATATTTTTTTACAGCTTCTACCATAGTAATTCTATCCCAGGGAGCCGTAAAATCAAGTTCAGTCCCTTCATACTCTAAAGTTTTAGTTTCAAGAACTTCTTCAGCTAAATGACTAACCAGATTTTCAGTTAACTCCATCATATCATGATAATCTGCTTGAGCCTGATAAAGCTCCATTGTTGTAAATTCAGGATTATGTTTATATGACATACCTTCATTACGAAAGTTCCTGTTGATTTCAAACACCTTCTCAAATCCACCAACGATTAACTTTTTAAGATAAAGTTCTGGTGCAATTCGTAAATATAAATCCATATCTAAGGTATTGTGATGAGTAACAAAAGGACGTGCAGTAGCTCCACCTGCAATCGGATGCATCATTGGAGTTTCTACTTCTAAAAATCCTTTGTTTTCTAAATACCTTCTCATCTCTTTAATAATTTTGCTTCTAATTACAAAAGTTTCCTTAACATCTGGATTTACTATTAGATCTAAATAACGCTGGCGATATCGAATATCTTTATCCTTTAATCCATGAAATTTTTCTGGTAAAGGTCTTAAAGATTTAGTTAAGAGTTCAAAAGAAGACACTCTGATTGATACTTGCCCCCGATTGGTTTTAAAAACAGTACCAGTTATTCCAACTAAATCACCAAGATCTAAATCTTGGAAAAATTCATAACGATCTTCACCAATATTATTTTGTTTTACATATAACTGGACTTTTCCACTCATATCCATTAAATCAGCAAAGCTAGCTTTACCATGAGTACGAATGGCCATTAAACGACCTGCTAATTTAACTTCTTTTTCTTCAAGTTCTTCAAAATTACTTTCTACTTCTGCTGCATGATAAGTGACTTCATATTTATCGGCAAAAGCCTTTTCTCGTTCTTCTCTTAATTGAGATAGCTTTTCCCGTCTTTGCAGCATTAACTCATTCATGTCTTCGAGCATATTTTCACTCATTATAAATACCCAACTCCTTATTTAATTATAATAGAGTCCTAACCCTATTTCTGGCAAATTGTTAAAAACAAAGCATAAAATTCATATTAAAATTTGTTTTTAATGTTTAACCTTTTTGATTGAAATTATTTCATAATCAACGTCTCCACCTGGAGTTTCTACTTTCACTTCATCTCCAATTACATGCCCTAAAATTGCTTTACCAATCGGAGATTCATTAGAAATTTTATAGTTTAAAGGATCCGCTTCTGCTGACCCAACTAAAGTATAGCTGATTTTTTCGTCACTATCAAGGTCATGAAGCATAACAGTGGTACCTAAATTAACTTTTTTGTCAGTTATATCTTCATCTTTAACAACATGAGCATTATTAAGCATATTTTTTATTTCCTGAATTCTACCTTCAACAAACGCCTGCTCATTTTTAGCATCATCATATTCTGAGTTTTCACTAATATCTCCAAACTCTCTTGCAACTTTAATCCTTTTAGCAACTTCACGCCTTTTTTCTGTTTCTAAATATTCAAGTTCATTTTCTAATTTTTCAAAACCTTCTTCTGTTAACATCACTTGTTGTTCTGACATAAATATCTACCTCTACTTTCTAAATTATATTCAAAATTTATAATTCTCTAAATTATCTAATATATCTAAAACTACCAAAAGGGCCATCAAAATTAGCCCAACAACAAAGTGTGCCAGGTATATAACCTGACACCCATATTAATCTACAATTATTAATCATTATAAATAACTTTAGTTTTATTGTCAAGAAGCTTTTAACACTATTTTAACAGGATATGCCAAAATACATGATTCAAAAACTATAATTCTTTTTTATATTCACTTAAAAAAGAAATCAATTTATCTTTTTTTGCTAATTGATTAACTTTATTTTTTATTACGCCTGCATTTGGCATTCCTTTTAAATACCATGAAATATGTTTGCGCATAATTGGAATCCCATGTTTTTCACCATAATAGTCAACTGCTAATTCTAAGTGTCTTAAAGCCATTTCAATTTTTTCTTTATTAGAAGGCGCATCTATTAATCTTCCCGTGTTCAGAAATTCAATAATTTCCTTAAAAATCCACGGATATCCCTGTGCAGCTCTCCCAATCATAATCCCATCACAACCTGTTTCATTAAATATTTCTTCAGCATCTTTCGCAGAAAAAATATCCCCATTTGCAATAACGGGTATTTTAACTGAATCAACTACGTTTTTTATAATGTCCCAATCAGCCTGCCCTTTGTAGAATTGGCTACGAGTTCGGCCATGAACTGCAACTGCTGCTGCACCTGCTGCTTCTGAGATCTTTGCTATTTCGACAGCATTAATATTATCTTCATCCCAACCACTGCGCATTTTAACAGTTACAGGTACTTCAGCTGAATTAACAGTTGCTTTTATTATTTCAAATGCAAGACCTGGATCTTTCATTAAAGCTGAGCCAGCACCATTTTTAACAATTTTTCTGGCTGGACATCCCATATTAATATCTATGATATCTATATTATATTCTGTTGAAATCCCCTCAGCAGCCCTGGCCATAAATTCAGGTTCTTCTCCAAAAATTTGAACCGCTATTTTCCCATTTTCACCTTTATCAAATTCAATCAATTCAGCAGTTCTTTTATTTCCATATTCATAACCTTTAGAACTAACCATTTCAGTGTATATTAGCTCTACTCCCATTTCTCTTACAAGCTGTCGATAAGGATAATCGCTTACACCAGCCATTGGAGCTAAAAAGACCTCTGGCTCAATTTTTAAATCAGCTATTTTCATTTAAGATCCAACCCCATTAATATCTGCAATATATTTTAATCCTTTTAAAGTTAAAAATGGTTCAACATAATCTATAGAATCAGTTTCCGCAGCTATCAAGCTCACTAAACCACCAGTGGCTATAACAACAGCATCTTGCGATAATTCGTCTTTGAATTTTTTAACTAAATATTCAACCTGGCCGACGAAACCATAGACTATCCCTGATTTCATCCCATCAATTGTATTTTTCCCAATTGCATGGCCTGGCTCAATTAATTCAATTCTTGGTAATTTAGCAGATTGACTAAATAGTGCTTCAGCAGAAATACCAATACCCGGCGCTATAGATCCACCTAGGTATTCCCCTTTAGCTGAAATTGCACAAAAAGTAGTAGCTGTCCCAAAATCTACAATTATAAGAGGACCATCATAAAGGTGACCTGCTGCAACTGCATTAACAATCCTATCTGCCCCTACCTCTTTTGGATTATCAGTTTTAATATTCATACTTGTTTTAACACCTGGGCCAATTACGAGTGGATTTACATTAAAATAACGATAAGCTGTTTTCTTTAGTATTCTCAATATTGGAGGAACTACACTAGAAATTATAATCGAATCAACAGCATCATTTTTAATATTTGCTGATTCAAATAGATTTTTAAACAGCATCCCATACTCATCCGGAGTTTTATTTCTATCTGTTGAAATTCTCCAATGTGTTTTTAATTCATCTCCCTCATATAAACCAAGAACTGTATTAGTATTCCCAATATCCATTGTTAAAATCATTTCAATTTCTCCTTATTAATTTAGATAATTTGCACTATAAAAAGACTGCAGAAAATTAATAAGTATCTGCAGCCTATAAAATTAACTCTAAGTTATTCTCTAAAGTAATCTTTTATTTCCTTGAAAATTTCTTTAGTAGATAAAATTTTATTAACTCTCCCAATTCCTTCACCAGTAAAAAATACACCTGTGTCCATATTTCCAGCTTTAGCAGCAACCAATGCATCCTTAATACAGAATTTTTTAGTACAGGATTTTAAACAATCTGTACAGTTAGCAGGAGGTGGTGCTTCTCCGGCTTTTATCAATTCTGAAAATCTAGTTTTTATTGAATTAGCTTTATAACCAACAGAACTCATGATTTTCATAACATCTTCGGATGAAGCTTCAACACATAATTTTTTGAAATTATCTGCTACAGATGCTTCTTTACTCGCTAAAAATCTAGTGCCCATCTGAACTCCGTCAACACCAAGTTTTAGCATTTTTTCAAGATCTTCTGGAGTTACAACATCTCCAGCCCCAATAACAGGTATATTAATCTTTCCTACAATTTTTTTTACTAAATCAAAACTATACTCATCACTTCCTAGATGTCCCCCAGCATTTCCACCTTCTACAACAACTGCTGAAGCTCCTAGCTTTTCAGAAATTTTTGCAAGTTTCAAAGATGAAACAATAGGAATTACGGGTGTATTAGTCTCCTTTCCAACATTAAACATATCGCGGGAAAAACCAGCACCGGATATAATAACATCTATTCCAGCCTCTACCGAAGCCTGAAGCAGCTCACTAAATCCAGAAGCAGCAAACATTATATTTACACCAATTATTCCATCACTAAGTTGTTTCGCTTTTTTTATTTCAGCTTTTAATTCTTTTGCAGTCATAACTGAAGCTCCAATAACTCCAATTCCACCCTCATTAGCAACCGCTGCTGCAAGTTCAGCCATTGATACACGAATTGCCATCCCACCTTGAATAATAGGAAATTCCAGTTTTAAATCAGCAATTTTTAATTCAGGTAATTTCAATTTATCACTCCTAAAATTTTCTTTAACTTTTAATTCTATTTTATCTTATCATAGAATTATGCAGATTTAAATGATATATTGACTATTGGTCATTTTTTTCTTAGGATAAATAATTATAGTTCTGACCTTATTTCTATTTCACCTTCCAAAAATTGCTGTTTATATTCTTCAATTTTAACTAATTTATCACTACTTATAAACTTTTCTGCTTGTTTCTCCTCTAAAATAAATGCATTATCAGTAATCCCATATTCTTTTATTTCATTTACATAATTATCGTTATAATAAGCTTTTATAACATCTTCTACTATATGTTCAGTGTTTTTTAAAATTGAAGTTAAGATATTATTCGGAGCCAACTTTATATCTGCTTTGTCTAGAGAAATCAATTTAATATCTTCTTCTATAGCCTGATCAATAATTCCATGTGAAGCAGATCCTGCAGCATAAAAAATAATATCAACACTTTCTTTTATTAATTCAGTAGTTATTTTTTTAGCCATAGAAAAATCATTAAAACTACCAACATATTTATTCATTATTTTTATATCAGAATTTACAGCTTTAACGCCTGTATTAAAACCAGCTTGATATTTTTGCATTGCTTTATTTTCTTTAGCCCCGATAAATGCTACGGCAGAGTTTTGACTCTCTAGAGCAGCAATAACACCTGCTAAAAATCCAGCTTCTTCTTTTTTGAAAGTAAGCGACATAACATTTTCTTCCTCAACTACCCCATCAAATATAACAAAATTTCTTTCTGGATACATTTGAGCAGCTTCTTCAATCGCCTGCTCCATAGTAAAACCAACACCCCAGATTAAATCAAATTTGTTTTCTGCAAAATAATTAATATTTTCCAGATATTCAGTCATTAATTTTGATTCTCTATAATCTACTGATAAATTAATTTTTTTATCCATTTCATTAATGGCTGACCGCAGTTGATCATTATAACTATTGTCTCCAAAACCTCCAATGTCACTAACTAATGCTACCTCTAGATATTGAGCTGAAACAGAAAATGAAACTAGTAATGAAAATAGTAATAAAAATAGTATTAATTTAAATTTCATTTTTAGCACCTTTCTTATGATTATTTAAAGTCATTATATTTAGCTAAACTCTTATAATTTAAAGAAGTATTTAGAGAATCAAGCTGCTTTGTTTTACCATTTTTCAATTTGATTAATAAATCTCCATTATTTAATATTTCTTTAATTACTCCGGTATAACTATGGTTTTTATAAATAAAATCAACTTTTTTACCTGTTAGACCCAATTCTTTTTTCCAACTTTCAATTATATCATTTCTATCTCCATAAAGATAACCATCTATATAATACTGCATTTTGTTAATTAATCCAGCCAAAAATATATTTTTATTGATTTTTTCTCCTTTTTCTAAATAATAAGAAGTTGCAAAATCACTTATTTTATTATTAAAAGTACTATTATTTAAATTTATACCACAACCTATTATAACAAAAGCAGATTGAGTTTCATCAAAAACTAATTCTGTTAATATACCAGCAATTTTTTTATTTCCAATTAAAATATCATTTGGCCATTTAACCTTAGTCTTTAAAGCAAAATCTTTAAAATTATCATTCACTGCAAGTGCTGCTGCTGCTGTAATTAGTGGGATTTGAGCTATATCACCACCTGCTTCAAATAAAAAAGAGACAGATATACCCGCTGGGCCACCTGAAAACCAGTTATGACCTCTTCGCCCCCGTCCTTTTTCTTGAAAGTCAGCAGCAAAAATTCCTATCTGTTTATCATAAATTCTATTATTTTTCTCTTTAAGTTCTTTTAGATGATTTTTAGCCTGATCATTTGTGGAATCTATACGATCAAATATTTTCAAAAAGACTTTTCCATTAAAAGTATTATTAAGATTTACTTTGATTTGATCGTAATTAAACAAATTTAATTTATTCA
Source organism: Halanaerobium saccharolyticum subsp. saccharolyticum DSM 6643 (assembly GCF_000350165.1). Classification (NCBI taxonomy): domain Bacteria; kingdom Bacillati; phylum Bacillota; class Clostridia; order Halanaerobiales; family Halanaerobiaceae; genus Halanaerobium; species Halanaerobium saccharolyticum. The sequence goes on along the minus strand of NZ_CAUI01000004.1, from coordinate 25,769 downwards.
TGCTAAATTCTCCTAGAAAAAGGACCCAAATTGGGCCCTTTAGTTTATTGTTCAATTCTTTATTAACAGCTGGTACCAGCTTTAATTTTTCTAGTTTTAACTGCATCATAATTTAATAATAATCTAATAAAATATGCATAAACTGGTATATTAATTAACTGACTTACTAATCTAGGTGGCATTAAAACAGCAAATGGCACCCCAAACAATGTATTGATAAAATATGGTACTAAAATTAAAGAAGAAATTAATTGCCCAACAGAAATTGAAATGAATATCACCGGCAAAGTTCTACATCTTTTTAAAATATAAAAAACCATAAACCCAGGAATGAAACCTGTTAAAAAAGAAGTTAGAGTAAAATGAGGCATATAAGCTCCTAAAGGATTTATAAAATAACCGAGCAAATCACCTAAAGCTCCAACAATACCTCCAGCAACCGGACCAAATGCCACTCCAGCAAATATAATCGGGAGTGCTCCAAAACCAATTCTTACTCCTTCTACCCCAGCAATTGGAATTCTAATACTTAAAATTCTAGTTAAAATAATTGTTAAGGCCGTTAAAAATGAAAGATAAGCTATTTTTTTTGTACTCATTATAATCTTTTCCACCTCCCTCCCTCTTTGGTTAGGATGATAGTTTTATCTGCACCAAAGAAAGAGGAAACTTTGGTGACAGCGGACGCGACAAGGAGACCGCAGCTAACAAGCTTTCGTTTCAAAGCAACGTCCCATCTTTGAACACTCTACGCCTCCTGTCTACTCTATCACTATATTATTTAATTTATTATAACTTATTTAATAACCTTTTTAAAGTTATTTAGAACAATCCAGAAATTTTACCATCTGCATCAATATCTATATCCTCTGCAGAAGGTCTTTTGGGTAATCCAGGCATTGTTAAGACTGGACCAGTCATTACAACTAAAAAACCAGCACCTGCTGAAAGATTAATTTCATTAACATTAATCTTAAAACCACTAGGCCGCCCTTTTAAACTAGGGTTATCAGAAATTGAACTTTGGGTTTTAGCCATACAAACTGGAATATCTGCATATCCCTGTTTTTCATACTTTTCAATTTGACCAAGAGCAGTATCACTATAGTTAACTCCATCAGCTCCATAAATTTCTTTAGCAATTTTTTCAATTTTATCTTTTATCGGTGCCTTTTCATCATAAAGAAATTCAAATTGACTTTTTTCGTTTTCTAAAACATCAACAACTGCATTAGCTAATTCTTCTCCACCTTCTCCACCTTTAGCCCAAACTTCAGACAGAGCTACATTAACCCCCAATTTTTCGCATTTTTTTCGAACTAAAGCTAACTCTTTTTCAGTGTCATCAGGAAATCTATTAATTGCTACAACTGTAGGCACTCCAAATTTATGCACATTTTCTATATGTTTTTCTAAATTTTCCATGCCAGCTTCTAAAGCTTCTAGATTCTCTTCTTTTAGATCTGCTAGGTCTACTCCCCCATGCATTTTTAAAGCTCTGATAGTTGCTACAAGAACAGTCGCATCCGGTTTTAAATCAGCAAATCTAGATTTTATGTTATAAAATTTCTCCGCCCCCAGATCAGCACCGAAACCTGCTTCTGTAACAGTAATATCGCCCAGTTTCATTGAGAATTTAGTCGCCATTACACTATTACAGCCATGAGCAATATTGGCAAATGGTCCTCCATGAATAAAGGCAGGTGTATTTTCTAAAGTCTGAACTAAGTTAGGTTTAATCGCATCTTTTAAAAGAGCAGTCATTGCACCTTCGACTTTTAAATCATGAGCAGTAATACTTTCACCATCATAACTATAACCAATAACAATTTTACCTAATTTATCTTTTAATTCCATCAAGTCATTTGCCAGACAAAGTATTGCCATTATCTCCGAAGCAACGGTAATTAAGAAACCATCCTCTCTAGGCTGGCCATTTATTGTTCCACCTAATCCAACTATAGTTTCTCTAAGTGCACGGTCATTCATATCTAAGGCTCTTTTAAAGGTTATTTGAGTTGGATCAATATTTAATTCATTACCTTGTTTGATATGATTATCAATAGCTGCTGCAAGCAAATTATGCGCTACACCAATAGCATGAATATCTCCTGTAAAATGAAGATTAATATCTTCCATTGGAATTACCTGTGCATAACCACCACCAGCTGCTCCACCTTTAATTCCCATTGTCGGTCCTAAAGATGGTTCGCGAATTGCAATTACTGCATTTTCCCCAATTCTATTTAATGCCTGACCTAAACCAACAGTAGTGGTCGTTTTACCTTCACCAGCTGGAGTTGGTGTAATTGCAGTTACTAAAACTAGCTTGCTGTCCGAGTTATCAGATAACCTTTTCAAAACATCTAACTTAACCTTTGCCTTGTATTTACCATATAACTCTAAATCATCTTCCTCTAAACCAACTTTTTCAGCAATCTTTGTTATCTCTTCCATTTTAGCTTCCTGAGCAATTTGAATATCACTTTTCACTATATTTCCCCCTCAGATAATTTCTTTACCTTAATCTTATATTTTTTAGCTGAATATTTCAATGTTATTTTAAGAATTACTTCTTTAATATCTAGACTAAAATTAAATTTTCAATTGTTTTCTAGAATTAAAAAAGGTTTTAGAACCTTTGTTAATCATAAAAAATACAGTTAAAGTAACACTACCCAAAATACCCATCATTATTGCAATTTGATATTTAATAGCAATAATTGGCGAAGCTCCAGCCAAAATTTGACCGGTCATCATTCCTGGTAGAAATACAATTCCCATCCCCATCATGGAATTTATTGTTGGTAAAACTGCATTATAGAAAGCTCTGTTACTAATTTTTTTCACAGCAGTTTCTGGCTCAGCACCTAGCATTAAATAATTCTCAATTAAATCTTTATTATCCCTAATTCCATTTATCAAATGATTGACTCCTAAAGAAATCCCTGTCATTGAATTACCAATTAACATTCCAGAAAGAGGAATGAAATAGTCTGCCCTAAACCAGGGATCAAGGCCTACCACAGCAAGCACGAAAAAGAAGATACTGATTGAGGTCCCTAAAAACATTGAGCTGGCAATAATTATTTTTAATTTTTTAGAAATTTTACCATTAACTCTTCCATAAATGTTATATATAGCAAAGACCTCCATAATAAATAAAATCAACAAACTATAAATGGGATTTTGATTAGCAAAAACATAATCTAATATAAATCCTACTGCAACTAATTGAATAGTCATCCGAACTGAAGCTAATAAGATTTCTCCCTTGTGTCCTATTCCTTTTTTCTTAACAATAAACAATAATACTATAACAAATATATAAGCAAAAACTAGTTGAGTTATTTGAATATCTATAGTTTCACTCATTTATGTTCACTCCTTCTATAAGTTAAAGTTCAATCAACTATCTCACCATTTTCAATATTAATTATTTTATCAGCAAATTTTTTGGCAATTTCTGGACTATGAGTTACCATAATTAAAGTTCTATTATTTTCTTTTGCATAATCGACTACCATATTAATAATTTTTTCTTCAGTTATTTTATCTAAAGAAGAAGATGGTTCATCTAAAAGTAAAACTTTTGGTTCTAATAACATAACTCTTGCCAAGGCCAAACGTTGTTTTTCTCCCCCAGACAAATTATCAGCAGAATCATCAATATTTTGCGTTAAGGATACTTTCTTTAAAAGATCATTATAATTTAAATTTTTAGAAGCTTTATTACCAGTGATTTCTTCTGTTAATTCAAAATTTTCCTTAATAGTACCTTTGAAAATTTTAGGATCCTGCGGAAGCATTACAACTTCTCTTCGTAATTTAACTGGATCATAATTTTCTATTTCTTCACCCTTATACTTTATTATCCCTTGATCAGCGGTTATCATGTTATTAAGCAGTTTTAAAAATGTTGTTTTTCCACCACCACTACTTCCTAAAATTGCAGTAATCATCTTTTCTTCCAGCTCTATATCTTCGACATTTAAAATATTTTTAAATTTTACATCTTTAAGTTTAAACATATTGCCCCCTTTTTTTAAATAAGATTATCCATAATCAAAAATAATTACTCAATTATTTCTCGACTAAGTTCACTGGTTTTTTTCTTAACTTCTTCTAAAACTTCTGCTCCTTTATCAGTAAGACTGTAATACTTTCTCACTTTCCCATCAATTGTTTTCTCCTCACTAATCAGTATACCATCAGCTTCCATAGAATGCAGAACTGGATATAGAGTACCTGAGCTTATTTCATATCCATGACTTTTGAGTTCATCAATCATCCATAAACCAAAAAAAGCTTCTTTTTTGGCATGATGAAGAATATGAATCCTCATAAATGCTAAAAACATTTTTCTTAAAATACTATTTTTCATGTTTTCACCTCTTTATCGTTTATCGATATTGATTTCTATTATAGACTTTCGATAATAAAAAATAAAGTAAACTGCTTACATTTTATTATTAATATAACAAAAAAAGACCAGCATACGCTGGTCTTTTAGATTAATCTTATATTTAAGCATTCTGTGGTTCAGGTTTAAAAGTAGTGATTATACTCTCTTGATTATCCTGATCTCCATCAGAATCATCTTCTTCTATTCTGTCTTTATCGGGATCACCAGTTATTTCTTCGCCCCTCATTATACGCTTAATCTGATCAGAATTTAAAGTCTCATGTTCTTTCAGAGCAGAAACAATGTTTTCTACTGTCTCAGAATTGTCTCTTAGAAGCCTTTCTGCTTTACTATAACATTCCTCGACCATTTTACTAATCTCTTTATCAATACGAGCAGCAACTTCTTCACTATAATTTCTTTGGCGAGAAATATCTCGACCCAAAAAGACCTGTTGATCATGTTTCTGACCTAAAGTTAAAGGGCCTAAATTTTCACTCATACCATATTCAGTTACCATTGCTCTAATAATTTTAGTTGCTCTTTCTATATCATTCTGAGCACCTGTACTAATATCATCAAGGAAAATAGATTCTGCAGCTCTTCCTCCCATTAAACTGGTAACTTTATCCAGAAGTTGTCCTTTAGTCATAAAGTTCTGATCATCTGAGGGAAGTGGAACAGTAAATCCACCCGCTCTACCACGAGGAATTATTGTTACTTTATGTGTGCGATCAGCATGTTCTAATAACTCACCCAATAAAGCATGTCCTGTTTCATGATAGGAAACAAGATTTTTCTCTTCATCAGTTACAATTCTGCTTTTCTTGGCTGGGCCTGCAATCACTCTATCAATTGCATCATCAAATTCCTTCATTGCAATAATTTTTTTCGATCTTCTAGCAGCTAAAATTGCAGCTTCATTAGCCAAATTCTCCATATCTGCACCAGTAAAGCCTGGAGTTCTTTTAGCCAAGATTTCCAAATCAATATTATCATCTAAAGGTTTATTTTTTACATGAATTTCTAATATTTTCTGTCTTCCCAATCTATCTGGTTTATCAACCATTACCTGTCTATCAAAACGTCCAGGTCTTAATAAAGCAGGATCTAATACATCCGGTCTATTTGTAGCAGCCATTAATATTATACCCTCATTTGGTTCAAAACCATCCATTTCAACTAAAAGTTGATTTAATGTCTGTTCTCTCTCATCGTGTCCGCCTCCAAGGCCAGCACCACGTTGACGACCAACAGCATCAAGTTCATCAATAAAGATAATACAAGGTGAATTCTTTTTACCTTTTTCAAATAAATCTCTGACTCGAGATGCTCCAACACCAACGAACATTTCCACAAAATCAGATCCACTGATAAAGAAGAATGGAACACCAGCTTCTCCTGCAACTGCTTTTGCCATTAAGGTTTTACCAGTTCCTGGAGGGCCAACCATCAATACTCCTTTAGGCACTTCAGCACCCAACTCAGTAAATTTATCCGGCTTTTGTAAAAACTGAATTACTTCCTGCAGTTCTTCTTTTACCTCATCATAATTTGCAACATCCTCAAATGTTACATTAACATCACTTTCATTCAGTTTGGCTTTGCTTTTACCAAATGACATCATTTTGCTGCCGCCACCCTGCATTTTCTGCATAATGAAAATCCAGGCAACAATTAAAATCACAACAGGTAAAATATAACTTAAAATATTAATCCACCAGGGTGTTGTTGGTTGTGGTTCTGTTTTAATATTAACATCACCAGCTCTTAATTCCTGCATCAAAGATGGAATAGCCTCCGGTGGAACCGGAACTTTAAATTCTTTATTATTAAATGTACCTGTCACTTCCTGATTTCCTATAATAGTTACTTCATTAATATTGTCAGCTTCAACCTCTTGTAAAAGATTAGTGTATGTGAATTCTTCTATAGTAGATGGTCCCTGCTGCATAAAAAATTGAGCAACTAAAATAGATATAGCAATCAGAATTAAATAAAATCCTATATTTTTAACAAACTTATTCAAATTTCTTTACCTCCCCTACGACTTAAATCATATACAGTAAAATATTATAACATAATATTTATATTTTGTAAATAATCTATCTTGATAGTTATTACTAATTTTCCTTAATCAAAACAATACTAAAATGCTCAGCTAAAATACATTATAAACTATGAATATTAAATTTTAATTAGAAAATAATATATATAAATATTAATATTTAAGCCGCTGAGTATTTATATATATAATTTTTCTTTTAACACACCAATAAATGAAAGATTTCGATATTTTTCAGCAAAATCAAGACCATAACCTACGACAAATTTATCAGGTATTTCAAAACCATTAAAATCTGCATCCATCTCTTTTTGTACCCTTCTATCTGGTTTATCTAATAAGGTAACTACTTTAATACTTTTGGGGTCACGAGTTTCGAGCATATCTACAACATGTTTTAAGGTTCTACCAGTATCAATAATATCTTCAACAATTAAAAGATGTCTTCCCTCTATATTTTCTTCCATATCTTTTATAATTCTAACAACACCTGATGATTCTGTTGAAGCACCATAACTTGAAACATCCATAAAATCAAATACCACTGGCAAATCAATTTCCCTTGCTAAATCAGCCATAAATAAAATAGCTCCCCTTAAAATACAGAGCATTACTATATCATCATCTTTTTCATAACTATCTGTAATTTCCTTGCCCAGCTCTGATATCCTATCTTTCAATTCTTGCTCATCAATTACAATCTCTTTAATGTCATCTGAAAAAACAGTATTTTTCCCCATTGTGATCCTCCTATTTATATTTTAATCTTAAAATTAAAATCTTATCTGTTTCTTTAGTAATCTTATAATCATCAGAAATTCTATATGGCGCCAGCCAAATTATATTATCCTCAGCATCGACAACTAACGGGACCTCTTCCCTTAAATATTTTGGAACTTTTTCATCAATCAAAATATCTTTGACTTTCTTATGGCCCTCCATCCCTAAAGGAATAAATTTATCTCCCGGCTTTCTTCTTCTTATTTTTAAAGGGAAATTTAATTTATTAAAATCAAAAGCAGAACGGCAAGAGTTGTCAACAAAAGAAAAATCTTTTTTAGCTATAACTGCTGAACTTATACTGCGTTTTTTATCAATTTGAATTTCTTGATTTAATTTTATTTCTATATCTTCTTGACTATCAATATTTAAAATGTCTTTTTTAAAAAAAATTAAATTAGAATAACTAATTTCTATTCTGATTTCAGAGGCTATATCTATTCCTCTTCCTGTTTGATCATCATCAATTAATTTTTCGATTTCTAATATATGATCAAAATATAAATCGTCAAGATTATTGTTAATTTTATTATAAATAATCCTATATATTCTACGCTGTAAAACTTGATCAATATTTCGGAATTTATTAAAGTCAATTATAACTTTATCACTATTTTCTTCTATTAAAATTTTTTTATATTTTTTTAATGCCAACTGCTCTATAAATTGATCTTCGGCAGCGATGATATTACTACTCCTGGCAATTACCTCTCTTGCATTTTCATTAATTCTATTTTCTACAATAGGAAAAATTTTATTGCGAATTACATTCCTACTGTAGATATTTTCTTCATTGCTGCTGTCAAAACGAGGCTTTAGATTTACTTCTTGACAATAAGCTAAAATTTCTTCTTTACTAAAACAGAGCATGGGATGAATAATTTTTAATTCATCAACCTTTACTTCAGGCTGAATTCCACTTAAGCCCTTTAAACCACTACCTCTAAATAAATTTAACAAAACAGTTTCTGCCTGATCATCTCTATGATGAGCAAGAGCCAATGAGTCGTAATTGTATTTATTCATAATTTCACTAAAAAAATTAAATCTAACTTTTCTAGCTGCTGCCTCAGCAGAAATATTTTTCGTTTTAATCAACTCTGGCAAATTTTCACTTTTGCGAAAAAATTCAATCCCTTTATCCCGGGTAAATTTTTCTACAAAATCAGCTTCAGCAGAAGATTCTTCTCTAAACATATGATCTAAATGAGCAGCTGCTATTTTTATTTCAAAATCATCACTTAATTCATAAAAAAGATTTAGCATTGCTAAGGAATCAGGTCCTCCGGACACAGCAATTAATAAGCTTTTACAATTATTAAGTAAATTATTTTTCTCAATAAAATCTTTGAATCTGCTTTTCATTATAAAAGCCTCCACCATTTAACTTTTTAAAAATCAATTATATAATCAATCATTTAGTTAATTAAATAACTCTTCTTTTAATAAACCATATAATAAATCATGATCACTAACGTAAAGCTCCTGACTATTTATATATTTCATGATTGTCATTAAAATAATAAGACCTGACACAATAATATCAGCTCTTTTAGGCTGTAGACCCTTAACTTTTTTTCTTTCTTTTAATTTAAGATCCTTTAATCTATCCCTGATTTTTTCAAGCTCAGAATATTTCAGTTTTAAATCTTCTATTTTACTGCTATCATATACTTCTAAAGCAAGTTTAACAGCAGCCAACGTAGTTATTGTACCACCCACACCTTTAACTTTAAATTTTTTATCTAATTCAAGTTCTTTTGAAAGTGAATTATCTACATAACTTTGAATTTCATTAATTTCAGCTAAACTAATTTTCTCATTAGGGTCAGCTATAAATTTCTCTGTCATTCTAACACAGCCAACATCCAAACTTTTAAAATTTATTTCCGAGGAATTTGACCAAATGAATTCGGTGCTTCCACCTCCAATATCAACTAATAAAAAATTATCTTCCAAATTAGAGACTGCGCCCAAATAATTTAATTTAGCTTCCTTTTCCCCACTTATTATTTCTAATTTAAGTCCTAAATCCTTAATTTTTTCAGTTAATAAATAAGAATTTTCTACATCTCTTAGAGCACTTGTCCCAACAATACGGACCCTGTCTACCTGAAATTCATCTATTATTGCTTTATATTTTTTCAAAACTTTAAAAACTCGGTTAACAGCTCTTTTTTTTAAAATTTTATTTTGATCTACACCTTCACCAAGTCTTGTAATTTCTAACTTTCTGCTTAAAATATTAAAAGACTCATCTGTTTTTTTCTCAGCTATTAATAATCGACAAGAATTTGTTCCAATGTCAACCGCAGCTGCTCTCAAATTCATCAATCCTTTCTTTGCAAATTTGACAGTTATCAGGCCAATTAATCTTGCTAAACACAATTTCACCTGCTGGGTTAAACTTATTAACTAAAAAATCAGCAAGATGTGTATGTAAACATTTTATACCTTCTTTTTCCCTGATTCCACCAACACCAGAATTCATAAGTGTCTTATATAAATCTTCAGAAACATCTTTTGCTTGATTTAATTGTTCCTCAGACAATAACTTTTTCCTTTGCTTTGCATATTTGTTATGAGCTTCAATCATTTTAATTTTAAAATTTTGATCAGATTGTAATTTATTTCTTAAATCTGAAATTAAATTACTTTCAGCTTCTAAACGATCGACTTTATAATTTAAATAAGGACAACTCAGCCAATAAATTGTTGGTGCTGGAATATTATTAACAAATGGATTGACAGTTATTACAGCTGGAAAACCAAATGGACAGTATTTAGCTGTTTTAAAAAAATTATTAATAGTTCTATCTAACTGAAGTTCTATAATCTTATGCTCATTCATTATTACTTCTCCCTGTATTTTTTTATTATTAACTTAATATAAAAAGAGAAAACACCCCTTAAACGAATTAAAGGATGTTTAAAAAGTTAATAAAAAATTGGCAAATATTTAGTTGGAGCTTCCGCCATTCTTTGCCTCTCTACTTTTTAGATCTTGCTGACGTTCACTGCTCTGCTTCAAGAAACGTTCCATTTTTTCATCAAAGGACATCTCTGGAGCATGATCAATTCTGTCATCTGGGTCCTCTAATTGTTTGATGGAAAGACCAATTTTCCCGTCGTCATCAACATTAATAACTTTAACCTTAACTTCATCGCCTTCTTTTAAGAAATTACTAATATCTTTTACATATGTGTTAGCAACCTCTGAAATATGAACAAGGCCAGTCTCTCCACTTTCCAACTCAACAAAAGCACCAAAATTTGTTATCCCTGTAACTTCTCCTACAACTATAGTACCAACTTCAATGGACATCTTTAAAAAATTCCTCCCTAGATATTAATATTGTACTCATTATAACTTAATTTAGTCAGAACTGTCAAATTTATGGGCTAAAATTTTAAAGTTAAAGAAATTCTACCTCTTTTTTGATCAACATCAAGAACTTTAACCTCTATATTTTGACCTATTTCGACAATTTCAAAAGGATCGCTAACATACATCTGACTCATTTCGGAAATATGCAGCAGTCCATCTTGTTTTAAACCAATATCAACAAATGCTCCAAAATCAACTATATTTCTAACCTTTCCTTTAAATATCATGCCAGATTTAATATCTTCTATTTTCAAAATATCTTTTCTAAAAATAGGAGCCGGCATAGAATCTCTTGGATCACGACCTGGTTGTTTAAGCGAAGCAACAATATCTTTAGCAGTCGGAAGTCCAATTTCTAAATCTGTGGCTATTTTTACTAAGTCAATATTATTTAATTTTTCTCTTACCTGGTTAAGCTTTTCTTTATCCCTGATGTCTGCAGCAATATAATTAATGTTTTCTAATATTTTTTCTGCTGCCCGATAAGACTCAGGATGAATAGGAGTAATTGCAAATGGATCCTCTTTGGAGTTTAAACGAATAAACCCAGCCGCCTGCTCATAAGTTTTAGGGCCAAAACCATATACATCAAGCAGCTCTTTACGCTCTTTAAACTCTCCATTTTGACTGCGATGCTCAATTATTTTTTCAGCATTATTAGAACTTATTCCGGCAACATAAGTCAAAAGAGCAGCAGAGGCAGTATTAATTTCTACTCCAACATGATTAACAGCATCAATTACAACCTCATTAAGAGCTTTTTCCAGACGTTTCTGTGAAATATCATGTTGATACATGCCAACACCCAATGATTTAGGATCAATTTTCACCAACTCAGCAAGTGGATCCTGTATTCTACGTCCAATTGAAATTGCCCCTCTAATTGAAACATCTAAATCAGGAAATTCTTTCCGTGCTAATTTAGAAGCAGAGTAAACAGAAGCACCTGCCTCACTTACAATAGTATATTCGACATCCATACCACTTTTAATTAGCTCTGCAATAAAAGTTTCCGTCTCCCTGCTTGCAGTACCATTACCTATTACAATTATATCTATCTCATGCTTTTTTACCAATTTAGCCACCATTTCAGCAGCTTCTCCTTGTTTATTAACTGGCGGATGAGGATAAATAGCTCCTGTATCTAATAACTGGCCGTCTTCTGCTAAAGCAGCTAATTTACACCCAGTTCTAAAAGCCGGATCAACAGCAAGTACTCTTTGATCTTCTAAAGGGGGCTGCATCAATAAAGATTTTAGATTTGTAGAAAAGTTATTAACTGCTTTCTCTTCTGCTTTCTCGGTTAGATGATTGCGAACTTCTCTCTCTAAAGAAGGAAAAATAAGTCTTTTATAAGCATAATCAACACCATTAACTAAATGTTCAAAAGTTCCACTTTTTCTATTATCGAATTCATAAAGATTATAAATCATTTCCACTGCCCGGTCATCATCAACTTCTACTTTAACACGCAAAATATCTTCGTTTTCTCCTCTATTTAAAGCTAAAATTCGGTGTGGAGGAATTTTATTGATTGATTCTTTAAACTCATAATAATCCTGATATTTTCCTTCTTCATCCTCATTTTTTTGTTCAGAAGTAATTTTAGCAGTTTTGAATACAAAATCTCTTAATTTTTTTCGGAGCTCAGCATCATCTGATATTTCTCCAGCAATTATATCTTCCGCCCCACTTAAAACATCTTCTATATTTTTCAATTCTTTTTCTGGGTCCAGCTGCTCCTGGGCCAGGGCTTTGATTTCTGCTGCATTTTTTTCCTGATTAAAAATTAAATCGGCAAGAGGCTTTAAGCCCTTTTCAATTGCTTTAGCAGCCTTTGTCTGTTTTTTAACCTTAAAGGGGCGATATAAATCTTCAACTTCCTGTAAGGTATCAGCCTTCTTAAGTTTGTTTAAAATTTCTTCATCCAATTTATCCTGCTTATCCGCTGCTGCAGCAACATCATTTTTTCGCTCATTTAGTCGACGTAGATAATCTATTTTTTCTTCAATATTTCTTATTTCCTCTTCATCAAGACTTCCTGTCATTTCTTTTCTATAACGCGCAATAAACGGGACTGTATTCCCAGCATCTAATAGTTCAACTGTTGTTTTAATATTTTCTTTTTTTAAATTTAATTTTGAAGCTGCTAATTTAAATAAATCTACCTTTATATATTCTGACATTTAAAAACTCCTTTATTTTTTATATTAAAATTATATAAATTATTAAATTTGCTTTCAATTTTTTTTGTCATTTTTATCTTTTTCTTGATTTTCATTTTTATTTTCTGATTCCACTGGTATTAATAATTTTTCTCCTGGCTTAACTAGCCCCAATTTCTCTCTAGCAATTTCTTCTATATATTCATTATCATCGCTGTTTTTTATTTGTTTTTCTAATTTTTCATTTTTAGCTTTTTCTTTAGCAATTTGAGTTTCGATTTCACTTATCTGAGTTTCAATCTGATTGATTTTAGTTGTATTTTGGTAAAAATTAAACACAGAAATCACAGCTATAATAACTATAATTATTATAACTACTGGATTTAACAAAAAATCTTTTTTTTGTCGAGGCATCATTAATCCTCCTAATTAAACCATTGTCTTATATCTACTTACAATAATTATTATACTTTAAATTTTAAAATTAATCAAAAAAGCAGCTGAATTAAAATTTCAGCTGCCTTTTTAACTAATATATTTAATTTTAATTGTAAATAAATTTTATAAATTTAACTTAGAATATACATTCTTCTGTTTCAGCATCAAAGATATGGATTTTTCTTAAATCAACACCAAGAGAAATTGTGTCACCAGTTTGCGCCTTACTTTCAGCTTCTACACGCGCAATTAAAGAATGTCCTTCTTCAGCTAAATAAAGATAGATCTCTGAACCCATCGGCTCAACAACATCTACATCCGCTTCAAAAGAATTATCTTCTTTAACTTCAAAGTCGTGATTAATATCAGTATCAACAATATCTTCCGGTCTAACACCAAAAACTACATCTTTACCTGCATAATCTTTAATATAATCTTCTTTATCTTCAGGCACACGAATTCTAAAGGTACCATCACCATCTATATAGTAGGTGTCTCCTTCTTTCTCAATTTTAGCATCCATAAAGTTCATAGCTGGAGAACCAATGAATCCACCTACAAACATATTATTCGGGTGATTATATAAAGATAATGGATCATCCACCTGCTGGATTACACCATCTTTAAGCACAACAATTCTGTCTCCCATAGTCATCGCTTCAGTCTGATCATGAGTTACATAAATCATTGTTGTCTGTAATTCATCATGTAATTTAGATAATTCAGTTCTCATTTGAACCCTTAGTTTTGCATCAAGGTTAGAAAGAGGCTCATCCATTAAGAAAACCTGAGGTTCACGTACAATTGCACGTCCTAAAGCAACACGCTGTCTCTGACCACCAGATAACTGTTTAGGTTTTCTTTCTAATAACTGCTCAATACCTAAAATATCGGCAGCTTCCTGGACCCGTCTTTCAATCTCATCTTTAGGAAATTTACGTAATTTAAGACCAAAAGCCATGTTATCATAAACGTTCATATGAGGATAAAGAGCATAGTTCTGGAAAACCATAGCAATGTCTCTATCCTTGGGAGCTACATCATTAACTATATTGTCACCAATCTTAATGTCACCCTCACTAATTTCTTCCAAACCAGCAATCATTCTTAAAGTAGTAGATTTACCACATCCAGATGGGCCAACCAAGACAACAAACTCTTTGTCTTTAATCTCTAAACTCTGATCTTTTACTGCCACTAAGTCACCAAAACGCTTATAAACATGTTCTAAAGTTACACTTGCCATTAAAAAATCCTCCTCATAATTTTAATTGTATTTTGATATTGATGACTCCCTAATAATTAATTCGGGAGTTAAAACTTCAATTTGTTGCTCATTCATTTTTTCATTAATTAATTTTAATAAAAATTCAAAAGAATAATTAGCTATTTTTCCCACCGGTTCACTTATAACAGTAAGTGGTGGATCTATTATCGATGTCAGTATATTATCGCCATAACCAACCACAGCAAAATCATCCGGGATAAAATATCCTCCCATTTTAATGGCCTCTACAAGTCCAATTGTTGTTAATTCTCTTGTTGAAATAAAAGCATCTGGAATAACATCTTTTTCAATGATATCTAAAAAAACATCATAACCCGCCTGTCTATCAGCTTTAGTTGGGAATATTAGTTCTGGCTTAACTTCTAGACCAGCCTCCCTTAAAGCTAATTTATAACCACTAATTTTTTCTTCTTCAATTAGATCATTTTGGTGGCCGCAAATAAGAGCTATATTTTTAAAACCTTCTCCTACAAGATGTTTTACAGCTTTAAAAATACCCTGACTATAATCAGTTAAAACTGAAGTAAAAAAATTTTCTTCTGCAAGACGATTAACTAAAACTATATTATTCTTTGGACTAAAACTAGCCCTCAAAAGGTGACTTCCTACAAGCTTACCACCAATAAAAATTGCTCCATCAACTTGATTTGATTCTAAAAGTGAGAGATAATTTTTTTCTTTTTCCTCTTGGTTATTTGTATTACAAAGAATTATTTGATACCCTTTTTCATCAGCAGATTTTTCTATGCTTTTTACTATCTCAATATTGCCGGGACTATCCATTTCTGAAAGAATAACTGCTATCATATTTGTTTTGTTAGCAGCTAATCCTCTTGCAAGTTGATTAGGACGATAGTTATTTTCTTGTGCAATCTTTAAAATCTTACGTTTTGTATCTTTGCCAACACCAGGTTTATCATTTAAAGCTCTAGAAACAGTTGATTCTGCTACATCAGCCATTCTGGCAATATCTTTAAGAGTAATTTGCATCTTTAACCTCCAAGTAAATAACTTATCAAATTTACGCAAGCGCTTGCGAAGATTTAAATAAAAAAGAGTCTGTAATAATTGACTCTTAATATTAATATTCTTTACAGACTCTAAAACTCCTTCTTTTTTTGAAATATTTTTTATAATTTTTCTAAAATTTCATCAAAATCTATGGAATCTACGTTTCCATAAACTAAGTTTGCTTTTCCAACTCTAGCTTCAGGACCTACTCCAACTGCTTTCATATTAGCAGCTAGTGCGGCTTCTACGCCAGATTCTGCGTCTTCTAAAACAACACATTCTTCTGGCTCAACCCCAAGATTTCTAGCAGTATGTAGAAATAAATCTGGCGCTGGTTTTGCATTTTCTACACTATTACCATCTGAAATCGCATCAAACATATCATATATTTTTAACTGTTTTAAAACTTTTCTTGCATTTCTGCTTGATGATCCTACAGCAATTTTATAGCCCTCATTTTTTAGTCTTTCTAATTTAGCTTCCATATCATCTAAAATGTTTTCTTTAGTTATCTCTTCTAAATATTTTTGATAATATTTATTTTTTCTATCTGTCCATTCTTTTTTTGTATCTTCATCAACTTCTTTACCATCTAAAATTATTTCTAAAGAAGCCATTCTAGAAACTCCACGTAATTTTTCATTAACTTCACGGTTAAAAAACAAGTCTTCTTCATCCGCCAAACTTTGCCAACTTTTATAATGATATTCTGCTGTATCTGTAATTACACCGTCAAGATCAAAGATAAAAGCTTTAATTTCTTTTGCCATATTCATCACTCCCATTATATTATTCAAATAAAATTAACCTATAAAACTCTAAGCTAAATCAAAACTAGCGATTATTTTTTCTACTGGATCTAAAGTTGGACGCCATATTTCAATTTTATTAGCTGCAGCAGCTAATGGTCTAGACATCCCTTCCATAAACAAACATATTTCTGTTAGTTCATCCATTGGTATAGGGTTTTCAGCAAATATATTGCTTATTATTGTAATATGAAACATCCATTCTTCATAATTTTCTATTGTCGAAATACCATTATTAATT
Organism: Halanaerobium saccharolyticum subsp. saccharolyticum DSM 6643; assembly: GCF_000350165.1. NCBI lineage: Bacteria > Bacillati > Bacillota > Clostridia > Halanaerobiales > Halanaerobiaceae > Halanaerobium > Halanaerobium saccharolyticum. The sequence goes on along the minus strand of NZ_CAUI01000004.1, from coordinate 9,179 downwards.
AAAGTCTGATGAACAGCTTTAGAAAAATTTTGCAAGGACTCTGTTTCATTAACTTCTAAAACAAGCTGGTGTTGATCCGAAAACTTAATACAGCTAAATCTATCTACTTCTATTTCAATTTTACCGAATTCCTTAATTTTATTAGATAAAATTTCTTTAGCTTCTGCCACTTTATTTTTATCTATTCTATCAATTGTAATATGAAGCTGCGGATATATTTGATCTGGATAAAGATTATAATGCTCAGAAACAATTTTTTGAACCTTTGAAGCAGTTTCTACAAGTTCTTTCCCAGGAATTAAAACTAAAAAATATTCATTTTCTAAGTCTGCAGCCTTTATCATAATCACATCTCCATCTCCACGTTTTCCAATTCCTTGACTTTATTTATTAAATTATTTTTATCTTTTAACAAAATAACATTTTCATCTTCCATTATTATCTTATTCCAGATTAATTCCGCTTTTCCTTCAATATAATCCCTTTTTTTAATACTATGATTCGAAAAAAGAACCTTTTTCTTTTTGGGGAAATCAAGAAGAATCTCTAAATTAGCAAGATTTCCATGTCCAAATGGTAAGTCACTTAAAATAACCAAATCTGACTTTTGAATTAATTTTCTATTTTTTTCAATTGCTTTCCTAGAAATATCTATAAATGGTGGTGCCTCAACAATTTCGATCCCAAGTTCTTTTGCTACCTGCCAATCAGCATCACCAACATTTAAGACCCCGATACTTAATGGATAGCCTGCATTATCTAATTTATATAGAAAATTTTGGGCTGTTCCTCCACCTGCTATTACATGTATTTTAAAATCTTTATATCTTTCTTTTCTAAATTTGTTATTTGCTTCAGGAATTACAGTAACAAATGGTTTCTCAGAAATAGGATTCATTTTTATTAAAACCTCAGCCTTATAAACTTTCTTTATATTTTCTTCAGTTAATACTTTTGCTGCTGAACCAGCAGCAAATATTTCCCCCTCTTTAAGTAATAATAACTCTTCACAATATTGGGCAGTTAAATTCAAATCATGAGATACTGTAATGATAGTTAGATTAAATTCCTGATTTAAATATTTTAATAAATCATAAATTTCTCCCTGATAATTAATATCTAAGTTAGAGGTTGGTTCATCCAATAATAATATATCCGGTTTTTGAGCTAAAGCTCTAGCTATTATGACTCTTTGCCTTTCACCTCCGGATAGTTCATTAATTAATTTATTTTTTAATTTCAAAGTATCAGTAACTACCATTACCTCTTTTACTATTTTCTTATCCTCTTCGTTTAATCCTGACCATCTTTTTTGATATGGATGCCTCCCCATCATTATAATATCATAAACATTAAAATTAAAGCTTATTTCTGTATTTTGAGGTACAACAGCCATTTTTTTTGCTAATTCTAAAGAACTATATTCATTTAATATTTTTTTATCAAGATAAACCGTTCCTTTATCAGCTATTAAAGTTCTGCTGATATTTTTTAAAAGAGTAGATTTACCAGAAGCATTAGGACCAATAATCCCAATAAAAGAACCTTTATTTATTTGTAAATCAATACCTTTAAGAATATTTTTTTGATTATAACTAAATTCAATATTATTTGTTTTTAACATAATTTTCACCAAATATTTTTAGATTTATTGCGCAATAAATAAATGAAATATGGTCCTCCAGCTAGAGCAGTTATTATTCCTACCGGTAATTCCATCGGAGCCATTAAGGTTCTTGCTGCTGTATCAGCAATCAGCAAAAATGATCCTCCTATTACTGCCGCAAGCGGTATTAATTTTCTATGGTCAGGGCCAATAATCATCCTTGTAATATGAGGTACCACTAATCCAATAAAGCCAATGCTCCCACTCACTGAAACAACTGAAGCAGTAATCAATGAGGCAGCCCCTAATAAAATGACTTTTGTTCTTTCAACATTTAATCCTAAATGGGCTGCACTTTCTTCTCCCAGTAGTAAAATATTTAAATCCTTTAAATGAAAAACTATAACTAATAAGGCAACTAAAAAATAAGGTAATATCATATTAATATCATTCCAGGATGATCCGGCTAAACTTCCCATTAGCCAATATACTAATTGCTGCAGATTTTCTGTTCTAAGCACCATTAAAAATGACATAAGCGAATTTAAGATAAAACTCATTGCAACTCCAGCTAATAAGAAAGTTAAAACGGGTAATTTTCTGCCGACCCTGGCCAATTGATAAACAGTTAAAACAGTTAAAGCTGCTCCCAAAAAAGCAAAGACTGGAATTGTATTAAGATTAAAAATAGCAATTTCTATACCTAAAAATAAGGCCAGCATAACTCCAGTACCAGCGCCAGCAGAAATACCAATAATATATGGATCAACCATCGGATTTCTTATGATAGCTTGAAACACAGAACCAGCTACAGCCAAACCCGCACCTACAATAAAAGCTAAAACAATCCTTGGCAATCTAATTTCAAAAATAATGATGCTGATTGAAACAGAAACTTCACTGCTATTAAATATATAAGAAATTACATCCTTTGAATTAATATCACTTGATCCTATAAATAAAGCTGCAAATCCAAGTAAGACTAAAAGGATTATTGCTGTCAGATATATTAATATGTTCCTTTTGTATTCTAACATAGATCCCATCCTTATAACAAAATCTCTATAATTACAGTTTGAATTTCAACTAGAATAAATTGACCCTGCTCGGGGCAAGCCCACGAGATTTGCGAGCAGACTTTCACTCTATCACTTTTTAATTGAAAGTTTATTAATAACCAGACCGGTTAATAATTTTGGGTAAAAATCTGTAGATTTTTGCGGCATTTTTTCACCAAAATCAGCAATTTCCTTAACCTCTTTAACAGAAGTTGGATTTAAAATAAATGCAGCCTGATATTTATCCTTTTCAAGGCTTTTTAGAGCTGTATCACGATATCTAATATAATCTAAATTAGATTTAGCAGCTAGCGCTTTTTTATCTATGCCAAGATACTTATCTAATAAAATATTATGCAGAATACTAACATCCAATTTCTTGTATTCTTTAGAATATTTTTCTTCAATTTCATTTAAAATTTCCTCATTTTCAAATTCAAAAACATAATGTTTATCAGCTTCTACTGCTTTAAAACCAAATACTTTATTATCTGTGTTCGCATCTAAATACTCATACATTTTATCTTTACTCTCAAAATCTTTTATACTAAAATCCTCAGCTACTTTTTTTAGAAATAAATTAAGGTTAAAATCTTTTATCCCATATAACAATCTGTGAGTTGGTAATACTCTTAAACCTGGATCATCCATATTAATAAAAGTCATTAAGCGATGATTAAAACTTTCTACCCCATCAGCTTCCCAACCTTTATCTATACATTCTTTTTGATAATTTAAGGCTGTCTGATAACGATGATGGCCGTCAGCGATATATAAATTTTTATTCTCCATTTTTTCTTTTATTTCTTTTATCAGCTTATCATCTTCTAACTTCCAGATTTTATGAATATTTTTATCTTCATCTTTAACCTTTATAAGTGCTTCATTTTTCATTTTTTTTATCAATAAATTATTTATTTCGTTTTTTTGATCAGAATAAAGCATAAATATATGTCCGAAATTTGCTTCAGTTGCTCGAATTAAGTTTAAACGATCAGCCTTAGGGCCTTCCATAGTAGTCTCATGTTCTTTTACACCTTCACCAACTTCTAACTCCCCTAAAGCCGCAAAACCTTTGCGAATGAATTTTTCCCCAGCTACTTCGTATTCTTGAGTATAGATATAAAATCCAGGTTTTTGATCTTGAATTAAAACTTCATCTTTAATCCACTTTTTTAAATATTTTGCTGCACTTTGATAACGATTTTCTTCTTTCCCTAAAATCAAACGAACAATATTATAAGGACTCTGTTCGTAATAATTATTTTGTAGTTTAGTATCAATTTTATCATATGGTTGGGTTACTACTTTCTCTAAATCTTTAACTTTTTCCTGGTTATATCTATAAGCTTTAAATGGAAATACTTTTGCCATACTTATCACTCCTCTTTATTCATTATATATTTTAATTAGCTCTACGGCAAGTTTGAAATATAATAACAACAAAAATTAGTCTTTTATAATAATTTTATCACTTTAAAGAATTAAACGCTTGCTTTATCAATTACTTTTAGATATAATTAATAAAAATTAGTAGCAAGAAGAGAGAAGGAGTGGTAATAAGTGTACAAAGTGTTAGTTAGTGACAATATTGCTCAAAAAGGTATTGACGTTTTAGAAGAAGCAGGAATGGAAGTTGATTTTAAGCCAGAGTTAGGCCGCGAATATTTTTTGAAAATTATTAGTAATTATGATGGAATAATTGTGCGCAGCATGACACTTTTGGATAAAGAAGCATTAAATAAAGCTAAAAAACTTAAAGTTATAGGTAGAGCTGGAACTGGTTATGATAATATTGATTTGGATGAAGCAACTAAAAATGGAATATTTGTTTTTAATACTCCTACAGGTAATACAATTTCTGCAGTAGAACATACATTGGGAATGATGCTTTCTCTTTCTCGAAATATTGCCCAGGCTAATCAAGCATTACACAATAATATCTGGGATAGAAAGAAATATATGGGGGTAGAAGTCAACGGTAAAACTTTAGGAATTATTGGCCTTGGTAGAATTGGAAGCAGAGTTGCAAAAAGGGCACAAAGTTTTGGTATGAAAGTAATTGCTAATGATCCTTATTTATCACCTAAAAAAGCAGAAAAAATAAATGTTTCTCTACTACCATTTAAAGAGGTTTTAGAAAAATCCGATTACATTACCCTACATACTCCTTTGACTGATGAAACATACCATATTCTAAGTCATAAAGAGTTTGCAATAATGAAAAATGATGCTCGTGTTATTAACTGTGCTCGAGGTCAAAATGTTGATACTGAAGCTTTAGCTAAGGCATTAGAAAAAAATAAAATAGCCGGTGCAGCAATTGATGTGCACGAGGAAGAACCGGTAAGAGCAAGTAACAACCCACTGCTTAAATTTGAAGATAAGGTAATAATGACCTGTCATTTGGGAGGAACAACTACAGAAGCTATGGACAATGTTTCTATAACTGCAGCGGAAGAAGTTGTATCCGTATTAAAAAATAATTTACCTGCATCTCCATTAAACATACCAGCTATGGATCCACAAGAGTTTAATCAGGCTAAGCCCTATATAAATCTGATAACAAAATTAGGTAATTTTATGGCAAAATGGAAGGGACACGAAAGAATTGAAGCTGTTGAAGTTGAGTATGGTGGAGAAATTAATCAATATAATCACAAACCAATGACCTTAAGTTTAGTTAAATCTATTTTAGAACCAATTTTAGATGATAGAATTAATCTAGTAAATGCAATGCATGTGGCTCAAGAAAGAGGGATTGCTCTCAAAGAAAGCCAAATCCAAAATGAGGGTGAACTAAATAATATAATTAAAATCAATCTTAAAACTGACATTGATAATTATAGTCTCGCTGGAACTTACTTACCTATAGGTTTTAGATTAATTGAAATCAATGGATTAAGAATTGATTTAGACCTCTCTGGAGAATTTATTATAGTAAGTTACCAGGATAAACCAGGAGTTATTGGCAAAATTGGATCTACTTTAGGTGAGGCAAATATAAACATTGCAAATATGCAGGTAGGTCGTAAAGAAATTGGTGGAAATGCTATAATGATGATGCAGATTGATTCTAAACCATCGAAGGAAATATTGGAAGAAATTAGAACTCAATTAGATGAATTAGATACAAAAGTAAAAGATTTATGTTTTTTAGAAATCTAAAATATATATAAATGTTAAAAATAGCAGCCTTAAATTGGCTGCTATTTTTAATTTAAATTTTTAAAACTATACTGTTAATAACTATAAAGATAATATATCTTCAATAGTTGCTAATAAACCTTTAATATCAACCAAACTTAAATCTCCCATGTGGCCTATTCTAAAAGCTTTATTTTTTAAATCACCATAACCATTTGCAATTCTAATGTTATACTTTTCTACAAGTTCATTGATTAAATTACTAACATCTATACCCCTATTATTCTCAATACAGGTAACAGTATTTGACCAATAACCTTCTTCAGCATAAATATCAAAATACTTCAAAGCCCAATTTTGAACATATTCAGCCATTTCTTTATGTCTTTCAAATCTATTTTCAATTCCTTCATCATCTACAATATCATTTAATTGCTTCTGCAATGCAAATATTTGTGGTATTGCAGGAGTGGTTCTTGTCTGAGATCTTTGATGATATTTATATAAAAGTGGCAAATTAAAATAATAACTTCTATTTTCAACTGTTTCTGATCTTTTCAATAATTTTTTACTAACTGAAGCCACAGTTAAACCAGCTGGTAAAGCAAAAGCCTTCTGTACCCCAGCCAGACACATATCGATACCCCAATCATCTACTCTAATTTCTGTACCCGCCATCCCAGATACAGCATCAACCAAAAATAAAACATCATCAAATTTCTTTACAACTTCGCCAATTTCTTTTATTGGATTCATCAAACCTGTAGAAGTTTCATTTAAGACAACCGTAATAGCATCATAATTACCAGAATTAAGTCTTTTTTCTACTAGTTCAGGCTTAATTGCTTGATCCCATGGAACTTGTACTTTATCACAAGGAACCCCATTTTTTTTAGTGATTTGATGCCAACGATCTGAAAAAGCCCCATTAACAAAATTTAAGCAGCGTTTTTTAACACCGTTAGTCACTGCCGCTTCCATTGCACCTGTTGAAGACGAAGAAAATAATAAAACTGGATTATCTGTATAAAGTAGTTTCTGTAAATTAACCTGAATATCATCATAAACTCGAGAAAATTCTTCAGTTCTGTGATGAATCTGTGCAGTTGATAACTGCTGTAATAGCTCTGTTCTCACTTCTGTTGGGCCTGGAGTAAATAGTTTTTCATGCATTTTGTAAACACCTCATAAAATATATTTTCAGTTTAAAACTGAATTACTCTCTTCTCAATTCTTGTATATAATTATATATTATTATAGCAGTAATAATTAAATTTATAAAGCATAAATTAATTGTTTGAATATTAAGATATATATAAAAATAAAAAAAGCACCCAATAGGTGCAAAATATCAAATGGAGCGGGAAACGAGATTTGAACTCGCGACCCTCACGTTGGCAACGTGATGCTCTACCACTGAGCTATTCCCGCATATTTAATGGTGGAGGGGAAAGGATTTGAACCTTTGTAGGCATCGCCGGCAGATTTACAGTCTGCTCCCTTTAACCACTCGGGCACCCCTCCAAAATAAATGTAGGAAGTAAGAAGTAGGAATCAGGAATCTTATAATAAAAAATCCTATTCTCCTTCTAATTTAATTATTAAATTGTATTTCTCCATCAAAATAAAATATACTTTGGTGGAGATAAGGGGACTCGAACCCCTGGCCTCTACACTGCCAGTGTAGCGCTCTCCCAGCTGAGCTATATCCCCATGGCTGTTTAAACTAATGGAGCCGATGACCGGAGTTGAACCGGTGACCTCTTCCTTACCATGGAAGCGCTGCTACCAACTGAGCTACATCGGCAAAAAAAATGGCGGAGGAGACGGGATTTGAACCCGCGATCTCCGGCTTGACAGGCCGGCGCGTTAAACCGCTACGCTACACCTCCGTATTTGGATGTAGGAAGTAAGATGTCGAGAAAGGAATCTCTTCCAATCTAACAATATACTTCATATTTAAATGGTGGGCGAAACAGGGCTCGAACCTGTGACCCCCTGCTTGTAAGGCAGGTGCTCTCCCAACTGAGCTATTCGCCCGCAAAAATGGTACCCTCAAGGGGATTCGAACCCCTGCCGCCAGGATGAAAACCTGGTGTCCTAGACCCCTAGACGATGAGGGCATAAATTAAATGGCGGAGAGAGAGGGATTCGAACCCTCGCCAGGGTAAATACCCTGCTACAGGTTTAGCAAACCCGCCCCTTCAGCCACTTGGGTACCTCTCCATGAATACAAATGGTGGGTCTAAGAGGACTTGAACCTCTGACACTGTGGGTATGAACCACATGCTCTAGCCAACTGAGCTATAGACCCATGTTATATGGAGCGGGAAACGAGACTCGAACTCGCGACCCTCAGCTTGGAAGGCTGATGCTCTAGCCAACTGAGCTACTCCCGCATCATTACCATAAAATTTTTGCCTGATGTATATATAAAAATTATTATATTTTAAAATGGTTGCGGGGACCGGATTCGAACCGATGACCTCCAGGTTATGAGCCTGACGAGCTACCAGACTGCTCTACCCCGCGCTATAAATGGTGAGCCATGGAGGATTCGAACCTCCGACAACCTGATTAAAAGTCAGGTGCTCTGCCAACTGAGCTAATGGCCCAAATAAATGATGATAATTTAATGGCTGGGGCGGTAGGATTCGAACCTACGCGTCCTGAGACCAAAACCCAGTGCCTTACCGCTTGGCTACACCCCAATACAATAAATAAACAATCATCAAAGCTTGGAAAAAAGGACCGGCAGCGACCTACTCTCCCACATCGTTACCAATGCAGTACCATAGGCGCTGGAGGACTTAACTTTTGTGTTCGAGATGGGAACAAGTGTTGCCCCTCCGCAATTACCACCGGAAATCTATAAAATTGTTGTTTTCATGTACTCTGCTCTCTTCTAAAGCTAACTTGATCTATTATTTTGATCTTTTCACTTTGAGAAAAGCTAACAGAATTTCTGTTTTAATTTCAGAACCTTATTAATTTAGCATTTCATAACTTTTTTGAAGGTTAAAAAAGAAAGCTGTTTGAGCGCAGCGAGTTCTTTCTTTTACTGAAAAAAAGTTGTTAAATGCGTTAAAAATTAATTGGTGATTGAAATTAAAACTGTAAATTCAAAGATACATATAGGAAATAATGATTAAGCCCTCGATCTATTAGTACCAGTTAGCTTAATGTATTACTACACTTACACCTCTGGCCTATCTACCTTATCATCTTTAAGGGATCTTACCTTCTTAACAAAGTGAGATACCTAATCTTGAAGTCTGTTTCACGCTTAGATGCTTTTCAGCGCTTATCTTTTCCACACTTAGCTACTCAGCTATGCTCCTGGTGGAACAACTGATTCACCATCGGTG
>NZ_CAUI01000003.1 GCF_000350165.1 Halanaerobium saccharolyticum subsp. saccharolyticum DSM 6643 | reverse complement strand
TTAGATGAAATTAGTAATGTTAGAAATGCTTTAGCTCATTTTAGACCAATGAAAAAAGAGGATGTAGAATTAGTTAAGCAAAATGGAAATCATATTTTAAATTCAGTTGAAAAAGGTCTTTTAAATATAATTCAGATAACTGATATTGTTCCTACAAATACTCAAGAAAAGTGGTATGAATCTTTGAGTAACATAGAAAATGAATATTGTAATTTGTTCTTTTATCAAAGTTCAGATGAAAAATGGATAAAAATAGATATTAATTATCACTGCTCTAATATTAGTAAAGAAAATACTATTTTTAATAATAAGCTATATAAAGTCTTAAATATAGTTTCTCCTAATATTTTATCCGAATTTCCAAACTACAAAGATAAGCTAATTTTCATCTCAGAATCAGTAAGTTCTACTATGAAAGAAAATGATTTAGAAGTGTTAAAAGATATTTCGTTTGTTTTTAGTAGAAGTGTCCTAAAAAAGTATAATAAAGAAATTTTGTCAGATTTTCAAAAAGTATTAAATATTATAAGAAAAGAAACTAATTTGATAAAAGAAGATCATCTAGCTAGAGGAGATTTAATTGTTTCATCTCAAATTAATGTTTATAAAAAAGATAATGGAAATTGGAATATACGTGATGAAAATTTAAAATATAATACAGATGAAAGTACACTTACAGAATATTGGGGTGAATTTAATATTTATAGTAATGATTTTATTTCTACTACTTATAATTACCCTTGGATGCCTGTATCAACCTCTGATTTTGTATTACCCTTTTAAAAAATGCTACATCTGATAACATGGGATTGAAGATTCCGCTGCGCTCCATTGCAAATTTATTCGGCAAGGGCAGTCGCCCTAAGCCTCATAAACTTCTTAAATCCCAGGGACGTTAGGCGAAATTCTTTAACCTGATAAAATAAATGGGGGTTAACTATGGAAATAATTCAATTAACTAAAAAAGTTGATATTGATTGGACTAATATAGAAATATCTTTAGGAGTTCCACCAGTAGCACATTTAGAAAACTATTCTTTTGATTTTGAAATTTCACCTCGAGATTTTCTGAGCTTTGCCCAGCAAAATCTAAAAATGAATGATAAGAAAGGATTAATAAGTGCTTTAAGTAATGCTAAAAGAGCTATAGATTGTCAAATTGATCTTGTTATTCTTTTTTATGGTTTTAATTACAGTAAGTTTGAAAAAGCAAACTGTTATTCTCAAATCAAAAGTTTAATTAATGAATACGAAATTGAAAATCAAAAATTTTCTGGAGTTCCTTTTAAATTAAAGTTTATTACTTCATTTGGAATAGCTCCTTCATTTTTAGTTTCTAAAATTCGTGAATTAAGAAATAAACTTGAGCATGAGTATAAAATGCCATCTAAAGCAGAGGTACGTGAAGCAGTTGAAGTAGCAGAATTATTTATTAATAGCACAGAAAATATTATAACTCGTAATTTTTATCATTCAATCTTTTTTGGTAATAATTTATATATTGATGATTCATATAATAAACCTTTTTTTAAAATATCATACCCAGAAGATAATAAAGATAATAAGATTTTAAAACAAAAGTATAATGAATTTAAAATAACCTTATTTAAAAATAAAGAAACATATATCAGTAAAATTTCTCCTAAAAATAAAAAATATATTTTTTTGATAAAAGTTTTATTAGGTGAATTTTCATATTTAGTTGATGTCTTTGATATTGATATGGAAAGAAAATATTTTAATTATAAGTTAATACAAAAATAAGAACTTCGCCTAACATGGGATTGAAGATTCCGCTGCGCTCCATCCAAATTCATTCAGCAAGGGCAGTTGCCCTAAGCTTCATGAACTTCTTAAATCCCAGGAACGTTATACGACATTAAACTAGGTGGGTGCGTTTCAGCGTAGAAAGAACGAGATGGATTTGTAAAACCCTCTCGGGTAATTCAAAACCAAATTAATAATAATTAAACCATTAATTTTAAATTATTTGGTTAAGATCAAAATAATTCTTGAACAAATCGCTTTTTAAAAATGTCAGGTGTAAAGTCTTAATTAACGAAAAGTGTAAAAAGTTATTTGTCATTAAAATTTTCTGCTGTAAATCTTAATGAAATAAGTTTCATGAAGATAGCAAATTCAATATATCAATGAGAAGCACTGCAGCAGATAATATTAATTTAATAAAAGAAGAGAGATCTTAATTAAAATATTTTTGATTAATATTTAATGTTAATTTTTAATAAACTACAAATATAAAAGCCTTATTGTCCATCATAAAGTTTTGTAAATCTATATGAAGTAAGTTTCGGGAAGATCTAGAATTTTAAGTATCAATGAGAAGTATAACAGCAATAATAAATAATAGAGAAGTAAAGATTTTTACGCCTAACAGTCACAGTTGTGACATTAGGCTGGGTCAAGTGTCTTTATTGCTTAGAAGTTTCGAGATGGATTGACAAGATGCCCTTTAGAAAATCAAAAAAGAGAAATAATGATTAAACCTGTTACTATGCAGGTATTTTTTTCTT
>NZ_CAUI01000002.1 GCF_000350165.1 Halanaerobium saccharolyticum subsp. saccharolyticum DSM 6643 | reverse complement strand
AGCCAATTAAGTCTACCTCTAAATCATTATAATTATTTTCAGCGATTTCTGCAGCCTTTTTTAGTTCATCAACTCCATGTTCACTATCAAGTAAAGTCAGGCCAATTTTCTTTTTATCACCAAACTCACCTGATTCAATAGCTGCTGCAACCTCATTAAACACTCCGGCAACTCTTTTCTTTACATTTTCTGTCATTTTATCCACCTCACTCGGTTTCGCCGAGAAGATTATCTGCCATCTGGCGCATAGCACCGGCGATCATATTTTTGATTTCTTTATCACTTACACTGTTTTCTTCCTTTTTTGCTCCCGAATTCTTTTCAATTACAAAAGAAACTCCATCAAACTGGTTAGTCATTCTACCTAAGAAAAGACTTCCTTTACCAATAATCATTGCTTTTTCAATCTGGCCGGCCTTCATCATTTTGGCTGCTGGTCCAACAAATGGAACTCCTGAGGGGATATGGCCCTGAGTTGGCGCAAATCCTGGCATTCCGTGTTCTTTAACAAAGCTCATCAGTTCTTTTCTTTCTAAATCACCGCGTTTAACTCCTAAAGCAGCAATCATTTTGTAATTAGATTCTGGAACATCTCCTGCACCAGCAGGTTTTGTAACTTCTGGATTCTGCATTTCTACAGAATATTTATCGATATCTTTAATATTTAAATCATTTTCATCTAAAGGATCAGTTACCAAAGAACTAATTACGGCCTGTGGTGAAGATCCTGTTCCAACTTTATGACGACCGATAATATCAGTTCTAATAACTGGACTGGCTCCATCATTTTTAGAGATTAAGATTGCAAATCCACCTAATGTATCTTCTAAAACAGGCATCTCTTTTTTGATGTGATCTTTACCGTTCATCCCTAGTTTTGCTACAGATCCACCGGCTGCAACTACAACATTATCATAAATTCCTGATTGAACTAAAGCAGCCGCATTAACAACAGCATGAGCAGGTGCTGCACAGAAACTTCTAACATCTGAACCATTAGCATTTTCACAGCCTGCCATTTCTGCTATAGCTTTAGCAAAGTTGCCTCCACCCCGTTGATTAATATCTCCACATGCCTCTTCAGAACATTCAAGTACATAATCAACATCATTTAAGTCAATATCGTTTTTTGCAGCTAAATTTTTCACTGATAAAACTGCAGATGCTTTAGCGACTAAGTTCTCTAAAATAGTATGTGCATTAAGGTTGACATCACTTTCATGAGCTCTTTTTACACAGCCAACCAATTTATTATCTAAATAAAGTGGTTCTGCATGATTTTCTAATAGAGCTTCTAACTCAGAGACATCTTCGCCTTCACCCAGTTCAATCTCCATTTCTTTTAAAATAGGGTGTTCTGCAAGCTTAGGCTCAACCTCTGCAATAAAGTCTGTGCTTAACTTTACTAAATCAAAAACGTCAACATGTTTGATTAAAGCATAAAACTCATCTTCGGGCATTATTTCACCAAAATCGCCATTTTTTTAAAAAAACACTCTACCTCAAATTATTGCAATCTGAGGTAGAGAAGTATCAACAATTATGCTCTTGCTTCTAATTCTTTTCTAATGTCTTCAACTTCTAAGTCTTCACCACTAAGATGTTCAACTTTTTCTCCATTTTCATAAAATACTATTGAAGGAAGTCCTAAAACTTTCTGCCCAATAGCAAGTCTTCTATTACCCTGAATATCTAATTTAGCAAATTTAAAATCATCAGCAAACTCTTCTGCTAATTCCTTGACATCAGGCATAATTTCTAGACAAACATCACAACTTTCACTCCAAAAGTCTACAACTACCTTACCATCATAATTAAGTACCTCTTCTTCGAAATTTTCTTTGTTAAGTTCAATCATTTTTATTCCTCCTTAGAATTTTTTATATAATTGCTTCAATCTCTTCTTTTTCGGGTTTAACTAATTTAGAAGCAACTTTACCATCTTCAAGTTTTAATATTGTTGGTATTTCTTCAATATCATATCGACCAGAAATAAGTCTGTTTTTATAAGTATCAATCTTTAAGAACTTATAGCCCTTGTCTTCAAGTTCCATATTTTCTAATTGACTCACCAGATCCATGCTTTCTTGATCGGTAACACTCCAGAAAGCTACTAAAGCTGGTTTATCAGCCTCAACAACATGATTCTGCCAGTATTCTTCTTCTTCAATATAACCCTGAGCCATTACAGCTGCAGTCGCTCCATCACCAGCTGCTGTTATTACCTGACGCACAACTTTATTTCTCACATCACCAACTGCATAAACTCCCGGTTGGTTTGTTTCCATCTGTTTTGTTGTTTCAACATAACCATGCTCTGTTAAATCAACAACACCTTCTAAAAAGTCAGTGCTGGGAACTCTTCCTACAAAGAAGAAGACGCCTGAACAGTCAAGCTCAGATTTTTCACCATTTTTAATATTTTTAACAACAGCCTTTTCTACCAGTCCATCCCCCTTGATTTCTTCTAGAACAGAATTCCAGACAAAATCAATTTTTTCATTTTCCATTGCTTTTTCCTGCAGAATCTTTTCAGCATCCATTACCCCTTCATCATGAATGACTATCATTGTAATCTTGTTGACAAATTTACTCAGATAAATTGATTCTTCAACAGCTGAGTTTCCATTACCAACTACAACTATATCTAAATCTGTAAAAAGATCTGCATCACAGGTTGCACAGTAAGATACTCCCTTACCTTTAAATTCTTCTTCACCTTTAATTCCCAGTTTTCTAGGTTCAGCACCTGTAGCAATTACAACACTTTTAGCCCTATACTCTTCGCCCTTTTTACATTTTACTACTTTTTCGAAACCATTAACTTCTAGAGATTTAACTTCCCCTCGCTTAAATTCAGTACCAAATTTTTCGGCATGACTGCGGAAGTTTTCCATCAATTCAGAAGCAGTGGTTTCTGGTACTCCAGGATAATTTTCCATATCATGATAAGTACTTGGCTGACCGCCAGTTTTTCTCTTGGCTTCTAAAACTAAGGTGTTTAGTCTGGAACGAGAACCATAAATTGCTGAGGCCATTCCAGCTGGTCCCCCTCCTAAGATAATTAAATCATATACTTCACTCATATTTTGCCTCCTAAAATGATTTGATATTTAGTTGAAGATTTAAGTTTGAATACATATTTTAACATATTTGTCATAATAATCATATTATTTCTTGCATTTTATTAAAAGCTGTTGTATCCTTAAATACATAATATTTATAATATAAAATATTTAGCTTTTTAAATTATTTTAAAGGATGTGTAATAAGATGATTGATTTTGATAATAAAGACATTAAGAAAAAACGAACACTAAAAATATTTATTGAAGCAACTCGCGAAATTATTGAAGAAAAAGGAATAAATAAAGTAACAATCCGAGGAGTTGCTAAAAAAGCCGGTTATAATAGTGCTACTATCTATAACTATTTTGATAATTGTAAACAGCTGATCTTTTTTGCCTCGCTTGATTTTCTTGGTGAATACAGTCAGGCAATGCCAGATTACATAGCAGATGCTGATGATGAAATTGATCGCTTTATTAAAATGTGGGAATGTTTTTGTAAATATTCCTTTGAAAATCCCAACATATATTATGCAATTTTTACAGATAATATTGGCGACCACCCAGAAATTTTGATGGAAAAATACTTTAATCTTTTTCCAGAAAAATTAGGTACTCCACCTGCTGATCTGCTGCCAATGCTTTTAGATCCTGATCTCTCTCATCGGGCTGCTATTGCTTCTAAACCGCTGATTGAAGAAAATTTTCTTGAAGAAAAAAAGGCCCGCCAGATGGATAATATGATAACTTATATTTATCACGGCATGTTAACCTTAATGGTTAATCAGCGAATCGAATATAGCAGTGATCAAGCTTTAAATATTATAACCAAACAGATAAAAGCAATTGTAGAAAATGCAATCTGCTGCCAGTAACATAAGTGGAAATCACCCGGCATATTGCCGGGATTTTTAATTAGTTTCCACTTTTTTATTAATATTTTTAATTTAGCCTTCTTCTACTGCTGCTAATTTTTCTTCATCCATATGGTCAACTGAAACATCAGCTACTGAGTTTATATCAACAACACCTTCTACTGCTGCATCAGCCTTTAAGGCTTTAATCATTGCCCACATTGCAAAAATCATAATAAAAGCAAATGGGAAAGCAGCCACAATTGATCCAGTCTGCAGCATACCTAAACCTCCAGATAACATCAGTGCTACAGCTAAACCTGACTGAATTATTCCCCAGGTAACTTTTAACTTTGCTGATGGGTTTTGATTACCTTTATCAGATAACATTCCCAGCACAAAGGTAGCTGAGTCTGCCGAAGTAATAAAGAAAGTTATCAAAAGAATAGTTCCGATAATTGAAATAAAATTACCAGCTGGATAATACTGTATTACCTCAAAGAATGCTGTTTCTGTAACTGCAATAGCCTCCTCAGCAACTTCCATTCCAGTTTCCATTCCCATTGTACCTAAAATTGAAAACCAGACAAAAGAAGCAAGTGTTGGAGCAAATAATACTCCACCAATAAATTCTCTGATAGTTCTACCTCTAGAAATTCTAGCAATAAATGTTGCTACAAATGGTGCCCAGGCAATCCACCAAGCCCAGTAGAATATTGTCCACCAGCCATACCAGGGTTCTGGACCAATTCTAAAACTATCTCTAACTATACTTGAAAAATAAAATCCAAATGTGTTAGTAAAGTTATTAATAATTAACATTGTTGGGCCAACTATTAAACAGATAACCATAATCAGTCCTGCCAAAGTTATGTTCGCATTAGACAAATATTTAATTCCCTTATCAACACCTGTTATTGCAGAAATCATAAATAGAATTGTAATAACTCCGATAACCATCAGGCGCACAAAATTAGTTTCTGGTACTCCAAATAGGAAATTAAAACCACTTGTAACCTGAAGTGTTGCCATTCCTAAAGAAGTTGCTACACCAGCTACTGTGGCAAAGATTGCCAAAATATCAACAGTTTTACCAATTGTTCCTCTTGCTTTAGCTTCTCCAATTAAAGGAATAAATACACTGCTTATTTGGGCAGGTTTATCGTGTCTAAACTGCATATAAGCTAGAGCCAGCGCTAAAACACCATAAGCTGACCAGGGATGTAGACCCCAGTGTAAAAATGAAGTTTTTAAAGCAAAATCTGCTGCAGCTGCAGTTCCGCCCTCCATACCCAAAGGGTTAACAAAGTGATTTAAAGGTTCAGCAACTCCCCAGAAAACTAATCCTACTCCCATTCCTGCACTAAATAACATTGCAAACCAGGAAATAGTACTAAATTCTGGTTCTTCATCAGGCTTACCTAGCTTAATTTTTCCATATTGACTTAAGGCAACCCAGACACAAAAAATAACAAATAAGGTCATTGTAATCAGATAAAACCAGCCAAAGTTCATTGTCAGATAATCAAATATACTGTTTGCGACATTACCAAAGCTGTCCGGCATGGCTATTCCCCAGAGAACAATTGCAAAAACAACTATCAATGAAATAACAAATACTTCTCGGCCTCTCTCTTTAATTATATTTCCATGTGCATCTCTACGCTCTTCCACCTATTCCACCCCTTTATAAAATGTGTTATATTTTTCACTTAAATCTTATTTAAAGACCCCTACCCCTCCTCTGCAGGAAGGGTAGAGGCTTAATATTTACATTTCTACATCAAAAACCTTTTGATCATCAATTTCAGTTGTGAGAGCATCTAAAGCTACGCCAACTCTATGATATCTGAGTTCCCACTGTTCTTCTTTACTTGTAGAAGGATCTCCAAGTGGATAAGGGATCGAAATAGTTGGAACCATTCTATTAGCACCAACAGTTTTTGCTACAGGAATCAAGTTTGCCATCTGAACAACTGTAAAACCAGCTTTTTCAATTTCTTTCACCATTGTTGCACCGCAACGTGTACAGGTACCTCAAGTGGATGTTAAAATTACTGCTTGAACATTGGCATCTTGTAATTCTTGAGCAATTTCCTTACCCATTCTGGCAGCTTCTTTCTGAGTAGTACCAGTTCCTACTGTTGAATAGAAGTAATCATGTAATTTACCTATTCTACCTTCCTCTTCATATTTGCGCATTGCATCAACCGGAACTACTACATTTGGATCAGCATCAGCTGCAGCAGGATCATAACCAGCATGAATAGTTTTAAAAGCTAAATCTTCTCTATTGTCCAGTTTATCCATAGCACTAATATTATATTTACCCCATCTTGTTGCTGAAGCAGACTGAATTTTGTCCGGATTATCAACAGGAACTATACCACCAGATGTAACTAAAGCAATTTCTGCCTCACTTAAATCTTCAATTGCCGGAGCAATTTCTACAAGATCTAATTCAGGTATAGGTAGTTCACTTTCAAATTCTTCACCATTAATCTTTTTGAGCAGCATATCAATTGCTCTCTCATATGCTGGAGTCTCATCTTCTAAGAAATATTGATGTCTAATGCCGCGAGTATAATAACCTTCTTCTTCTGCAGGTAATAATTCTTCTCCATTGAGAATTTTATTACCAAAATCGGTCATTTTTTTAACATCATCTCTCATTTTTGCAGCACTATGTCCACCCGGGAAGATATAAATATCTTTTTTAAATACCTCAACACCGGGGTTCTCAATATTCATAGATGAAATTACAGGTACATCGAACTCTTCTTTTACTGCTTTACCAATTTCACCACAGGCCATACCATAACGTCCAGCCTGAAATGCAGGTCCAGCAAAGAAAATATCAAACTCTACATCTTCTAAGAAGCCTATAATTTTTTCTACAGCTTCTTCAGTCTTACTGCCCATAAAGTTATCTCCACAGATAACTGTATGAGTAACTTCTGCATCAAGCATCTGATCATAAAGCATTGATGCTCCAACTTTTTCTTCTCTTATTTCAGGAGCGTGATCTGCAACATCTTCTCCACCTATTTGACCAAAAAATTGGTTTAAATATACAACTGCTTTTTTCATTAATTCCACCTCCCCGGTTTAGTATTCTTTCATTGTTTTTGGAGACCAGCCAGCAATTTGGTCGCCACAGAACATTGCATTGTTTTCCATGATAATTGAGCCGTCTTCTTTAACTGAAGAACCAAGAACTTCATCATCTTCCCAGCCTCCAGAAAGTCCATCTCTGGCAAGTGCTTCTAATTCTCCAATTACCTCATCCATTGGAGGTAATTTAATTAATTCAGATACATTTCCTGTGGATACTAATGCATCTGCTTTTGGATCTAAAGTTACTAATGGCTGTGAGCCACCATCTCTTCCTGTTGCTTCATTACTGACACCAACTGTTTTAACACCAGCATCTTCTAAAGCTACTATACAGCCAATATAATCAGCATCTGGATTTCCGTATCCTTCTTCTGTTACTATTGCTGCATCAACACCAAGAGATTTGGCCATCTGAGCCACAAATAGTGCTGAACGCTCTTTCTGCTCAAGCGCAACATTTAAGTTTGACATTATCACACCAACAAAATTAATTGTTTTACCGTGCTCTTCATAAAGTCTTGTAATCAATGGGAAGTTCTGAAAATCATAAGTTGCCCATTTGGAAGAACAAGGCATAAAGCTACCGGAAATCATTGCACCATCTAAAATCTCATTTGGATGCATCAAAGTTGGAAGCATTCTGTTTGTATCCCAACCATAGTTAAGGTCATTATAACCCTTTTCCTCCATCTGAGATTGAGGCTGCATTACTATTGCAACATTTGGCAGATCTGAAACATCTTCAGACCTTTTTGTTAAAGGCTCAAGCTCATATGTATCTTTATCTTCTGGCTCTAGATCTTTAACAGCCTCACCTAAATATTCTGCAAGTCTCATTCCAGCCCATCTTAAGGCATGATTCTTTTTCTGCTGTTCGCGCTTTTCGAATTCCTCATCTGTATCAGCGACTAAAACAACATTTTTTAAAGAAGAAAAGTAAGTATATTTAGCTCCTTCTCCTCCCATGTCAATTAATCCGTCCTGGAAACCACCCCAGTGTTTTCCTACAACTAGAACACTCATATCCTTTAAGCAGCGAGTTTCACCGTTTCCTGCTTGTTCGAGTTTTCCAGTCACACCAGGAAAAACAGGTCCTCCCCCTACGCGGAAGCGGGGTTCAATTGCTTCTTTAACTGGTACCAGACGAACCATATCACCAGGCTTAACTATTCTTAAATCAGCCTCAGTAATGTGTTTGTCTTTAAAAACTACTTCTAGAGCTTCTTCTTTATTTATAGTCAAAACTCCATCATCATAAGTAGTATTGTCACCGAACTCAATGTCTTTTACATAAAAATTTCCGAGTTCAAGTTTCACCGCGGTCCACCCCTTTCATAATAATTTATTCACAATCTGTATCAGGGTATGTGTTTAAATATACTCTGAATACTTCTCACGATAGGTTTTTACCTCTTCTACAATAGCGTCTACATCTATAACCATTTCCATCATGCTGATTTGATCTTCATAAACTTGATCATCAATTTCAGCTTTGATTTCTGGCTCCACGACATGATAACACGCGAGTCCCAACGGAACTCCTGCTAATGGTCCTGCAAAGGTTGGATCTCCATTTGTTACTGTTTCACAAGCTAATCCAGAAGCTTCTGCTTCTGCACCACCTAAGATAACAACGAGATTTTCCGCACCGTGTTTATCAGCAAGATCTTTTATTCTCTGCTGATTTTCCAGGTCCATAGCTCCTGCGCTTGTTCAGACAAAGCACTCAGTTGTAGTAAATACAACTTCATCTGCACCAGTTGTTTCTAAACATTCTTTAATAGCTGGCCCAGGGATACCATCTCGATCGCCTAAAATAGCAATCTTTTTACCTTCTAACATGAGTAACACCTCCCTTTTATTTTTTTTTCATCATTTTCACAATATTATAATACCATAATCATGATTATCTGTCAATCATGATTGTGATTTTTTTTACCACTTTTTTTATAATTTTCTGTTTTTTTGCGATAATAAAAAATTGAATATGTTCTCGTTTAAAAATATAGTTTTCTTTTTTGCTATTATATAATGATAGTCTTAAATTGGAATTTAATTGATATCTTTAAATCTTTGTAGTAAACTTAAGGTGATGAAATAATATAGCTTAAAGTAAAATATATCATATGAAAGGAATAACATATGGAAATAATTGTTTTTTTAGCTTTGATTATAATAATCATTGGTATCTTTGAAAGAAAAGCCCATAATAAAAATTTGAATAATATCCCTTCAATAATACATGTCAATGGAATCCGAGGTAAATCGTCAACTACTCGGCTTATCGCAGCTGTTTTAAGAGCAGGTGGTCTTAAAGTTCTTGCTAAAACAACCGGTTCTGCAGCTAGAATTATCTACCCTGATCAAAGTGAAAGAGAAATAATTAGACATGGGCCTCCAAGCATTTCTGAACAAAAAAAGATAGTTCAATTAGCAGTCAAAGAAAAAGTGGATGTGCTGGTAATCGAATGTATGGCTGTTTCCCCAGAAATTCAATGGAGTAGTGAAAATCTCTTTTTAAATGCAGATCATATGGTAATTACAAATATTAGAAATGATCATCTGGACAAGATGGGAAACAATTTAAGAGAAATTGCAGAAACTATATGTTTAAGTTTGCCTTATAATTCAAATGTTATATCTTCTGAGAAAAATTTAAGCCACTTAATTAAAGAAAAAGCAAAAATGAGAAAAAATCAATATTCAAACACAGATAATATTATTTTCACAAAAAAAGAGCTGCAGCCTTTTGAAAAGGAAGTTTTCACTGATAATATGGCCTGTGCAATTAAAATAGCTCAACATTTTAAAATTGATAGAAAAACTGCTTTAAAAGGTATGTATTCAGTCACTGAAGATCCAGGCAGCTTAAAATATTACTTTTTAAAAGGAAAAAACAGAAATATTATCTTCATTAATGCCTTTGCTGCTAATGACCCTGAATCAACAGAAATAATCTGGAATCGAGTTTCTGAAAATTTTGATGCTTTACCTGTTCAAAATCCTAGGGTGTATGCTTTAATAAATCATCGCAGTGATAGAGCTTTTAGGCTAAAAGAATTTGCAGAATTTTTAACTAAAAAAAATAGATTTAATGCTTTTCTGCTGAGTGGTGCACTTAAATTTCGTCAGCAAAGATTATTACAAAAAAGATTAAAAGCTAAAAAAAATATTTTAAAGTTAAATTTATCTATTTTCGTACATAATAAATTCAATAAGCTCTCGAATTACTTTAATAATTTAGAAAAAGGGAAAGATCTAATAATATTTGGCTGTGGTAATATTCATGGTGATGCAGAAATAATTTCTGAATTTTTCGCAGAATCTGGGGTTGAAATTAAATGTTAATAGAGTCAGTTGGAATAGGAATTTTGGTCAGTTTCATTTACACAGAAATAACAGGTTTTTATGCAGGTGGAATTATCGTTCCGGGTTACTTGGCCTTCTTTTGGCAGGAGCCCTACCGAATTTTAGCAACTATAACTACAGCGATGTTAACTTATATTGTTGTGAAATCTTTATCAAATTATGTTATAATGTATAGTAGGAGAAGGTTTACAGCCTGTGTGGTCATTGCTTACCTCATTGGCTGGTTTTACAGATCACTTTTTATTGAATATTTCCCACTCAGCGAAGACTTAAGAGTTATTGGTTATATTATACCCGGTTTAATTGCCAATGATATGCTGAGACAAGGAATTACTGCTACCCTTTCTTCGCTAACCTTTGTTTCTATATTTTTAAGATTGTTAATGCTTTTATTTATCTAAAGGAGCTAAATAAATGTTTACTAAGTGGATTGAAGGAAAAATAAATATAAGAATAATAATTATTTCTGCCCTAATTGCCTTATTTTCTCTCCTTCTCATTTCAATCTGTAGTTCTAGAACAGAACATCCAGCTTATAAAAACCAGATTAAAGCTGCTCAAAAAATGAAATTGGCTGAAGAAAAAATTTACCAGATTAAAATTGATCAGGGTTATCAAATAGATACTGCTTTGGATCCTAATAAAACTGCTTTAATTGGTAAAGAATATACTCCTATTACAACAACTTTAGGTAATTTAAAAGCCAAGAGAACTGCTACAAATCCAGATTTTGCTGCTCTTATTATAAGATACTTTGATCAACTTAATTTAAAAAAGGGCGATAAAATTGCTGTTGGCGCAAGTGGTTCTTTCCCAGGACTAATTCTAGCAGTTATTTCTGCTGCTGAAACAATTGATTTAGATGTGGAACTTATCTATTCAATTGGAGCTTCAATGTATGGTGCTAATATTCCAGATTTCACTTTTATTGAAATGCTTAACCAATTACAAAAATATAATATCTTAAAAACTAAAATTACAGCTATTTCATTTGGCGGTGACAATGATCGTGCAGATAATCTTTTCTTTATAGAAAATAAAGACAGCTTTTTCGAAATTTCTAAAAAATCAAATCTGCCTTTAATTTACGAAGCAACACTTAATGAAAGTATTGAACAAAGAATTGAAATCTTTAAAAATAACTCCCCAAATAAGAAAATAAAAGCTTTCATTAATATCGGTGGTGCCTCTGCTAATTTTGGGAATACAACTTCTTCAGTGAAATTTGAAAATGGCTTAACTATACCAGGTAAATTAAATACAGAATATGCAAAAAACGGTTTAATCTCACATTTTCTTTCCAAAAATATTCCAATTATCCACCTCTTAAATATTGAAAACCTAGCCCGAAAAAGTGGTATAAAGGTGGATCCTGTTCCTCTACCTGAGCCGGGTAAAGCTGATGTTTATTATATTGTCGAACATAATAAAAAATTGATTTTACTAATGATTATAATAATTACTTTTCCTCTATTCACTGCAATTTTTAGAAATAATAAGGAGGCTAAATAATGAAGTCCCATTTTTTAGAACTATTTTTAATTTGCCTTTTAATTTTCATAATTTTTAGTTCATTTGCTTATGCAGAAAACACAAAATATTATCCTGCTCAACCAGTTGCTATAACATGTCCGGGGCAAAGCCCAGATGGCCTAATGGTCAAAGTTGTATTGGAAAAAGAAAATGTTGATTTCTTTTATCATCCTTTTTTAGAAGCCGAAAATTTAGAAAATTACCCCACTATCTTTATTTCAGTCGGCCATAGCTGTAAAGGTGTCGGAGCTGCTGGAATAGACTTTGAATCTGAGCTGCAGAGAAGCAAAAACTTAATTGAAGAGGCAAGAGCTAAAAATAAATTTATAGTCTTAACTCATTTTGGAGGTAAAAATCGCCGAGAAGAAAGGTCTGATAAATTACTTAAAATAGTTGCTCCCTATGCCGATTATATGATTATCTCAAAAAACAGTAATTTTGATAACTACTTTTCTGAAATAGCTATTAAATATGATATACCTTTGGCTGAAGCAGATAACCTTTCGCAAATTAAACCAATAATTAGTCGCCTCTTTAACAGCAAATCTAAAAATGTAGAGTATTTTGTAAATGGTGACCAGGGAGATAAAACCATTATAATAAGTGCTGGTATCCACGGAAACGAAATAGCATCTCAATTAGCTGCTTTAAGATTAAAAAAGGCGAAAATAAATGGTGGTCAGCTGGTAATAATTCCGCGTGCAAATCCAAAGGCAATAACTGCTGGAAAGAGAAATCATCCGGATGATCAGTTACTAAATCGATCTTTTCCTGGTAAAATTGGAGGATCTATTGCAGAAAATAGAGCAGCAGAAATTTTTAATCTTATCGAAAAATTTTCACCTGATTTAATGCTGGATCTACATGAGTCAGAAGAATTTAATAGTGTTAATAAAAACTTTGTGGGCCAATCTATTATTGCTTATCCTGATGATCAAGCTATCTGGCAGGCATCACAGGCAGTTGAGTTAATTAATGAGGGAATTGATAAAAATATTGAAAAATTTGCACTTATAACCCCACCTAAAACAGGAAGTCTTGCAGAAGCTGTTGGTAAAAATTTAAACATTCCAGCTTTTACTTTAGAAAGTTGTGAAAAATTAGAACTAAAAAAGCGAATCGATTATCAGATAGAACTTATAACTTTATTACTGAACATAAATGGAGTTGAGCTGAGGTGGCCTTAAACATTAATTTTAAAAAAATAGATAAAAACAAACTATTAACTTCTATTTTTATAATTATAGCTGCTGTTATTTTACCGTATTTTACCAAAGAGCCGCAATATAATCTATTACAGCAGCTTTATCAGAGTATTACAGCTCAAGATAGTGGTTTGCTACTTTTAGTTTCAGCAAAGTTAGTTATACTTAACACCTTAAGACATCTTCCTATTTATTTAGGAGCATTTATTTTAGCAGAAAGCCTTGAAATTTTTACTCCATTTAAAAACTTTACTTTCTTAATCACATTAATCATAATTCCTATAATATACCAAATTATTAGTATAGTTTACGATATAGACTTTGTTTTTGCCGGTCCATCCTATCTTACGATTTTAATAATTTTCATTCTTCATTTTTTAACTAAAGATATTCACCATATTTTTATTAAAACTATTATTATTTCTCTTTTCTTATTTAGTATAGATTGGCTTGATATTATTCCATTTTTAAGCAATTATGGCTTTGGCCGGGGAGAAATAATAGTTTCTATTAGAGAAGTTACAGAATTTATTGAAGCAGAATATATAATGAACTTTTTCGGCTTCACATTTTCTATTATAATTATGATCAATGCTTTAATTTTAACTAGAGTTGTTATCTACTATTATAATAATTTAAAGCTGATTGAAGAAAGCCGCGAAAAAGAAGAAAAAATTAGAGAGCTAGAGTTAGAAGCTGTTAAATCTAGATATTTCAGTGAAATAAAACATCTTGTTCATGATTTAAAAACACCTTTAGTCACTATTCAGGGCTTAAGTGGGGTAATTGCTTTAAAAATAGGAAATAAAAAAATTCAGCAATATACTGAAAAAATAAGTAATTCAGCAGATAAAATGGGTCAGATGATTTCTGAAATACTTTATGAAGATAAAAAGAGGGAAATATCATTAGAAGAATTATTTAATTTCCTTAAGATTCAGCTTGCTTTAGAAGAAATAGATGAGCATATATCTTTTGATTATAAGCCCGATTTGATGATTGAAGCCAATAAAGTGAGGTTATCTCGTGCCCTAATAAATTTAATAGATAATGCTCTCAAAGCAATAGATTTTAAAAAAGGTGAAATTAATATTAAAGCTAAAAAATTAACTGATAAAATTAAAATATCTATCAGAGATAATGGTAAAGGAATAGCTCCAGATAAAATTAATAACATCTGGGAAATTGGTTACACTACAGGTATTGAAAATACTGGATTGGGACTTCATTTTGTTAAAGAAGTTATTGAAAGCCATGGTGGAAAAATTAGTATAGAAAGCAAATTAGAAGAGGGAACAAAAGCACAAATATTATTGCCGGAGGTGTCAAATTTTGAAAAAAATACTAGCAGTTGATGACGAAGAAGATATTCTATTTACTTTGGAAGCCGTTGCTGATGTTGCCGACTTAAATATGACCACTACCTCTAGGGGGCTAAAAGCTTTAAAATATATAAAAAATAATAAATTTGATCTGTTATTAGTTGATTATCATATGCCTGATATCAATGGCTTAAAACTTGTCAAAGAAATAAGGAAAATAGATAAAGAAATTCCAATCCTTGTTTTAACCGTAGACGAATCAATGGATCTAGCAGAAAAGTTTTTAAAGGCGGGTGCCGATGATTTTGCTAATAAGCCGATTAAAACTGCAGATTTAATTTCAAGAATTAATCTTCATTTAAATTATAATAAAAGCTACAAAAACGCTGACGAAAAAATTAAGGCTTTAAATATTCCCAAGGGAATGACGCAAAAAACTCTTTCTATAATTTATGATTATTTAACAAAAATTAAAAAAGCAGAAACTATTGAAGAAATTTCTGAAGGTACAAATCTTGCCTATCAAACAGTGCATCGTTACTTAAATTATATTGCTGATGAAAATTTAGTGAAAGTAAAACTCAATTATGGAAAAGTGGGCAGGCCTATTCATCGATATAAATTGAACTAAAGTAAAAACTTAATATTTTCTAATTTTTTAAATATATGTACATTGTTAATTTTAACCACCACTTGTGAAGCTTGTTTTCTTCATAATTGGTGGTTTTATTTTTTATTTTTGAGAGAAATAAGAGAAAAAGTAGGAATCTTATTATGATAGGTGAAATATAGTTATGTGAAGAAAATATCTAATTCAAAAAAGGAGGGAATTATTATGATTAAAAAAGCTTTATTTTTTACAGTAATCTCATTATTTGTTTTAAGTTTTATTACTTCTGCTGCAATGCCTGTTTTTGAACAGCCGGTTGTAGTCACAACCTGTGGTCAAAGCCCAGGTGCACTAATGGTTAAAATGATTTCTCAGCAGGTTGGAATTGATATTACCCAAAATGATCTACTAACTGCTGAAGGTTTAGAAGGAAGTGATTACAAGACTTTAATTGTTACAATGGGAACTAGTGGTAAAGGTATGGGAGCTGCAGGAACTAATATGAAAGAAGAAGCAGAAAGAATTAATAATTTAATTACAACTGCAAAAGAAAATGGGCTGCAGGTCTTAGGTGCTCATATTGAAGGTATGTCAAGACGCGCTGATGATAATGATGCCAAATCAATTGAAATCGTAATGCATCAAAGCGATGCGCTAATTATCAAAGATGCAAGTAATCAGGATGGATTTTTTACAGAAAAAAGTGAAGAATTAAATATCCCAGCTGTATTTTTTGATAAAAACAATGAAATGGGAGAAGCAATCAAAAAACTATTCGATATTCAATAAAAGTTTAACTGTTACTGAAATGAGGTGTATTTAATGTTTTTACATGCTGGAATTGTACTAATCATAATAGCAGTAACTTTTGCCATTGGAACTTACTTTAAACTTGGAACAGAGCTGGCTATGCTCCTGTCAGCTTTTGCTGCTGCTATTTATCATACCGGTGGTATTCCGGTCAGGCATTTAGTGGAGGGTGCATTTACATATTATGATGTTTCATTAATATTCATAACTGCAACTCTCTTTATTAATCTTGTCAAAGAATCTGGCGGTATAGTCTTTATGGTTAGAAAAATAATTATTAGATTCCATGAACACCGCTATTTAACTCTTTTATTTTTAACATTTATTCTAATGATCCCAGGAGCACTTACAGGTGCAGGCGCTGCAACAGTTCTAACTGTAGGTACACTTGTAGGTACAGTTTTAATGTATATGGGGATTTCTGAAACAAAAACTGCTGCAATTATTTTCCTTTGTGCTTCTATGAGTGCTGCTGCGCCGCCAATCAATTTGTGGGCGATGATGGCTGCTGCTGGAGCTAATATGCCCTATGTTGGTTTTATGCAGCCTTTATTTGTAATTACCATTACTGGAGCAATATTTACAATGTTTTTTCTGGGAGCAAAAGGAGAAAATCCAGAATTAGAAAAAATCTTAGAGGAATTACCAAAACCACCAGCTGAAATGAATTGGATAAGAGTGGGAACTCCATTTTTTATTCTAATTTTATTAATCATTGCTGGAAGACTATTTCCTTTTAAGATGCCAATCCTAGGACTTCCACTAATGTTTTTAATTGCGGCTCTAGTAATGTTTTTACTTAGTCCAAAAAAGCTAAATATTCTTGATATTGCGGGGAAAACTATAAGATCGCTAATTCCTCTTGTTGGAATAATGATTGTTGTTGGAATTCTGATTCAGATTATGGCTTTAAGTGGTGCTAGAGGATTAATATCATTAGCTGTAGTGACTTTGCCAGTCTGGTTTTTATTTGCTTCACTTTTTATTATATTGCCAGTCTCAGAAGGCTTACTGCAATATGCTGTAGCACCTCTACTTGGAGTACCTTTAATTTTCTTATTCAATATGAAAGGTTTTAACCCAGTTATAATTCTTTCTGCAATGGCAGTTATGTGGCCGCTTGGTGATATTTTACCTCCGACTGCTGTCGTTGGTCGCGCAACAGTAATAGAACTAAATTATCAGGGAAGATATTATAAAGATTTTCTTAAAACCTGCTTAATTCCTATGGCTTTTATTTTAGCTTTATGTACAATATTTCTTGTTTTCAGCAATCAATTGTCATTTTTAGTCGGAGGATAATAATTCAGGAGGTTATTTTATGGGTATTATAAATTCAATTATAGAGTTCAGTTATTACCTTATCAGTGCTTTTATTGCCTTTGTACTCCTGAGAGAAATTATTAAAACCAAAGATGCTCAGGAAGCTGTACTCTATTCAGTAATAATAATCCCCTTTATTCTTAGAATATTGAGGATTAAATGAGGTGAATAAAGATGTCTAGTAAAAATTTAATTTTAATTAAAATAATAACTGCGGTTTTAGTTATTATTGCTTTAGTTATATCAGGTAAAGCTTTTATGGAACATAGAAATTATAAAGAAGCTGTAATCGCAGGACCATCTGTAACTGAAGTTAAAACTTTAGGAGATTACTATGATCCCTTAAAAGATACGGTTGCAGATTGTAACATCTATATTTTAGATAGTGGCAAACCTGGTGCTACTTTATTTACCATTGGAGGATCACACCCGGAAGAACCAGCAGCCAATCTTAGTGCCGAGATCTTTGCAGAAAATGCTGTTTTAGAAAAAGGAAAATTAATTATTGCTATCAGAGCAAATAGAAGTGCTTCAACTGTAACTCGTCCTGGTGATGCTTATCCTCAATTTTACACTATCGAAACTGATTGGGGAGAGAAAAAATATAGAATGGGTGACAGATGGACAAACCCACTCGATTCATGGCCTGATCCAGAAGTTTATGTTCATTATCCAAGTGAGCAAATGTTAGCATACATGGATATTAGAAATTTCAACAGAACCTGGCCTGGTAAAAAAGATGGCTCTTTTACAGAACAAGTTAATTATGCTTTTATGCAAATAATAGATAAAGAAAATGTTGATTTATTTATTGATTATCATGAAGCAGAATTAGAATATCCTGTAATAAGTACCATTGTAGCTCATGAATCTGGGAGAGATATTGCAGCTATGTCTTCAATGACTTTAACTGATATGGAATTTGAAAAACCAATCAGTATGGAATATTCTCCCAAGTCATTACATGGTCTATCACACCGTGAGGTTGGAGATCACTCTGATGCTGTTTCTCTTCTATTCGAAACTCCGGAACCATTTTTAGATAGAGTTCGTGGTGTAACAGATGAAAAACTACTTTTAGAAGGTAAAGATCCTTTTGTACAACGAGCTGGAGAATTTGGTCTGCTCTATGAAACAATTGATGAAGATGGCTGGCCAATTGAAGTAAGAGTTGGAAGACACTGTTCTAGTACCCTGATGGTTGCACAAATCTGGAATCAAATGAACCCTGGAAAGGAGGTAATAATTAAAAACGTGCCAAAATATTCAGAAATAGTAGAAAATGGGGTTGGACATTATTTTGATAATCCAGAAAACGCAAATTCAGATCGCGTCTATTATGAGTAAGCTAAACGAAACTGACGAGCTTTATTATGAGATCAATAATAATTAAGGGGGATTTATTAAATGCTTAACAAAAAAATACTTACAATTACTCTCGCTGTTTTAATGGTTGTTTTTATGGGATTTACAGCAGTTAATGCTTGTACTTCGATTATGGTTGGTAAAGATGCCTCAACTGATGGTTCAGTTATGACAACTCACACCTGTGATGGTAACTATGATGCAAGAATTCAAATTATTGAAGGAGAAAAATTTGAAGATGATGCAATGACAACCGTTTACAGTTCACGCTGTCATGAAGGAATTCCTGGTTATACTGTTACTGAATTAGGAGAAATTCCTCAGGCAAAAGAAACATATACCTATTTCCACGTTGCCTATCCTTTTATGAATGAACATGGAGTTATGATTGGTGAAGCAACCTTTAGTGGTAGAGGTGAATTAAAGAACACAGATGCAATTCTAATGATTGAAGAATTAGAAAGACTAGCTCTTCAAAGAGCAAAAACAGCTAGAGAAGCAGTTCAAATCATGGGAGAACTTGCAGAAGAATATGGTTATGCTGATGGTGGAGAATCTCTAACAGTTATTGATGGTGAAGAAGCATGGATGTTCGAAATCGTAGGTCCTGGACCAATATGGTCTCCAGGAAGCGAAGAACCTGGAGCTATCTGGGCTGCTAAAAGAGTACCTGATGGCCATGTTAGTGTAGTTTCCAATAGAAGTAGAATTGATACCTTAGATCTTGATGATCCAGATAATGCAATGGCTTCTGAAAATGTAAAATCTTTTGCAGAAAATATGGGCTGGTGGGACCCTTCTGAAGAATTTATGTTCTGTGCAACATACAACCCTAATCCCTATGGTGCAGAGTATTATCAAAAACGTCGCGAGTGGAGAGTTTTATCTATTTTAGCTCCATCTCAGGATTTTGATCCTCAAGCAGATCGTTATCCCTTCTCAGTTAAGCCTGATGAAAAAGTATCTGCTCAAGATTTAATGGCTATTAAGCGTGATCATTATGAAGGTACTAGATTCGATTTAACTGAAGGTCTAGCCGCTGGTCCATTTGGTAACCCAAATAGATATCCTACACCTACCTCTGTAAAACCTGAAGGTAAAAAAGATATGGATTGGGAAAGAGCTATTTCAATGTTCCGCTGTTCATATAGTTTTGTAGGTCAGGCTCGTAGTTCAATGCCTGCACCAATCAAATCAATACTCTGGTTCGGCGAAGATGCTCCACATTCTACCGTTTATGTTCCAGTTTATAGTGGTACAAGAGAACTTCCAGAAGCATTTACTTCCGGTAGAAGAGATAAATTTGATAGATCATCTGCTTGGTGGGCTTTTGATTTTGTATCCAATTGGGCAGATCTAAAATATTCATATATGATAGAAGATATTCAAGCAATGCAGGAAAAATATGAAAGTAAATTCTTTGCTATGCAGCCTGCTATCGACAATGCTGCTCTAGAAATCTATGATTCACATGGTGCTGAAAGAACAAAAGAATTCTTAACTGACTACAGTTATAATAATGCACAAAAAGTTGTAGATGACTGGTGGGAATTTGCTGATGAGATGATTTATAAGTATAATGATGGATATATTAACTCTCCAGATAAGATTCAATCTGTTGGATATCCTACAGAATGGTTAGAAGAAGTAGGATTCGGTGAAGGCACTGTAGCTGAGTAATTAGCTCCTACTGAATCAACATAATTTATATCTAAGTAATAACTCTAAGTTCTTTTCTCTTAGAATTAAAATGACTTAGTTTTATACGCTTAAAAGAGGCAGCTAATAGCTGCCTCTTTATTTTTTAGTTAAAACCAATATTTAATTTTTAGGTTAATTATTCGTTAATTTGCATTTTTCTTTTTTAAATCTTGATTCTCGTATTCGGAATCATTACCCTCTAAAAAGTCATATTCATAATCATCATAAATCTTAGAAACAAGTGATACCATCCCTAATAATGCTACAACATTAGGAATAACCATGATACCATTAAACATATCAGCCATTTCCCAGATTACTGGAACTTTCATAACAGCTCCTAAAATCACACAAAGGACTACAGCCCAGCGATAAAACTTAACTTTTCCTTTACCAAATAAATATTTAATATTTGCTTCACCAAAGTAGTACCAACTGATAATCGTTGTAAAAGCGAAGAAAAATAATCCTATAGCAACAAATTTCTCTCCCATACCACCTAAAGCCTGAGCAAATCCAGCTTGAGTCATAGCTGCTCCGCGCATTGCTTCACTTTTAAAAACACCACTTGTAATAATTACTAAAGCTGTCATAGTACAAACAATAAAGGTGTCGAAGAACACACCGAATATAGCAACTAAACCCTGCTGTGCGGGGTGATCAACCTTAGCTACAGCATGTGCATGAGGTGTAGAACCCATACCAGCTTCATTAGAAAACAAACCCCTTGCAATACCATAACGGAAAGCTTGTTTAATTGAAACCCCAATTACACCACCAGTAGCAGCTGCCGGATTGAAAGCACCATAAAAAATCATTTTCACTGAAGGAATAATGCTTTGATAATTAATTAAGATAACAACTAAACTGGCTAAAAAATACATCACTGCCATAAATGGTACTACCCTTTCAGTAATATTAGCTATTCTTTTCAAACCACCAATAATAACCAGTCCGACCAAGATAGCAATAACAATTCCAATCACTAAAGTAGAAATTCCAAAAGCCTCAGACATTGCTGTAGCAATAGAATTAGATTGCACCATGTTACCAACTATCCCTAGAGCCATAACTATAGAAACAGCAAAAAGTCCAGCCAGAGTTTTACTCCCTAATCCATTTCTTATGTAAAATGCTGGTCCACCGGTCATTTCTCCATCTACACTTTCTTTGAATTCCTGACCTAAAACTGCCTCAGCAAAAACTGTTCCCATTCCAAAAACACCACTGATCCACATCCAGAATACAGCTCCTGGTCCTCCAGCAGCTATTGCAGTTGAAACTCCAACTAGATTACCAGTACCAACCTGTGCCGCAACCGCAGTAGATAAAGCCTGGAAAGAAGAGATCCCTGATGCATCAGCACCAACCGATTTATCAAACATTTTTCCAAATGTTTCTTTAAAAGCATCTTTAAGCCTTCTAAACTGTATAAATCTAAGCTTCCAGGTAAATAATACACCCGTTCCTAAAAGAAGCACCATCATTACCGGACCCCAGAGAATACCATTGACATACTGAAAAAAAGCCATAACATTTCCCCTTTCTTAATTTAATAAATAATTATTTGTGAAATATATAACAAATTTAATTATAACTTACTTTAAAATTTTTTTCAATAATAGTCTGGTTTAAATAATTTATAATTATAATCTTATTTTTCTAATTTTTAGGCTGAAAGTTAGAACTTATTTCAGCTCTCTGATTTTAAATATTATAAAAGATCTTCTCTATCCTATTTAAAATCAATGAGAGCTGTTAAGAATTTAAGTTAATTAGACTTTTTACAAGAAAAACTTATATTTTACTCAATAAAACCTGCCTTTTTTAGCTCTGCTCTTGCTTTTTCTTCATCTGCTTCAGCAATTAAGATTACTGGTCCTGTACATCCCATTCCTGTTTCTGCATATATATCTTTTTTCCAGAGACTTTCTTTGGCAGCCTCTATTTCTAGAATATCAATACCTGATATCTCTTCATCAGTTACTTTTTTGTTTGGTTCTTTTACTGCTTCAGCTTCTGCCGCTGAACTGCTGCTCTTAAGTTCAGATATTATATCTTTTAAACCAGCATTATTAGCTGCTTTTATTTCTGCTTTAGTAATTTCTAATAAATTACCCTTACTTACTTCTGCCATAAATTTAATCGCATTAGCAATTACTGGGGCTCCAGAAGCACGTGAGATAATTCCGATTAATTTATCAAAATTGTCTCCAACTCCAGGACCATAACCATAACCAACTGCTTCGTACTGTCCACCTGTATTAAAGGCAGAAAATACTTTCATCAGCATATTCCCGGTTAGAGTATCGGTTACCATTACATCGGGTACTCCTAAAAGCAGATCATTTCCTCTCATCACAGAACCACCATCTGCTCTTACAGAAGTTGCAAATTCAAACTCATAACCATTTTCTTTTAACTTCTGCAGATTTTTTTCTACAAGTCTTGCTCCTTCTACATTTAAAATACCTACTGTTGGTTTTTCAATCCCTAAAGATTTTGCAGCTGCTATCCCATAAATAGTATTTTTAAGCATTGAGGGAACTCGATTTGTATCAGTAGTTCCTGTAGTAGTAGCAATCAACATCTCTTTTCCCTGACCAGGAGTTACAACTCTACCTACTGTTGATACACCTAAAGGAAAACTATAATGCAAGGTAACTGCAGCATCCAGCTCATTATTATCTAATTTTTGATCCATTATAGAATGCGCATCTGCCAGACAGCTGCATTTTTCTTCTTCACAGCCGATTAAGTCTACCTCTAAATCATTATAATTATTTTCAGCGATTTCTGCAGCCTTTTTTAGTTCATCAACTCCATGTTCACTATCAAGTAAAGTCAGGCCAATTTTCTTTTTATCACCAAACTCACCTGATTCAATAGCGGCTGCAACCTCATTAAACACTCCGGCAACTCTTTTCTTTACATTTTCTGTCATTTTATCCACCTCACTCGGTTTCGCCGAGAAGATTATCTGCCATCTGGCGCATAGCACCGGCGATCATATTTTTGATTTCTTTATCACTTACACTGTTTTCTTCCTTTTTTGCTCCCGAATTCTTTTCAATTACAAAAGAAACTCCATCAAACTGGTTAGTCATTCTACCTAAGAAAAGACTTCCTTTACCAATAATCATTGCTTTTTCAATCTGGCCAGCCTTCATCATTTTGGCTGCTGGTCCAACGAATGGAACTCCTGAGGGGATATGGCCCTGAGTTGGCGCAAATCCTGGCATTCCGTGTTCTTTAACAAAGCTCATCAGTTCTTTTCTTTCTAAATCACCGCGTTTAACTCCTAAAGCAGCAATCATTTTGTAATTAGATTCTGGAACATCTCCTGCACCAGCAGGTTTTTGTAACTTCTGGATTCTGCATTTCTACAGAATATTTATCGATATC
>NZ_CAUI01000001.1 GCF_000350165.1 Halanaerobium saccharolyticum subsp. saccharolyticum DSM 6643 | reverse complement strand
TGTCTTGGGTCTAATGCATCTCTCAAGGCATCTCCCAATAGATTAAAACTTAAAACTGTAATTATAATCGCCAACCCTGGGAAAATAAGTAATAGAGAATTAGAAAAGCAATTCAGTTATTCTAGTTAAGATGATTTATTTAAAGGAGTAGATTTAATTTATGTCACTGAGTAAAGAGCAGCTGGTAAATAAAAAAATATCATTAAAAAAATTAATGATTCAAATTTTAAAAAGGGAATAAAAGATGCAGTACCCATAGTTGTAGGATATTTACCGATAGGGATGGCTTACGGGATGCTTGCTGTTAATAAAGGTTTAAGTCCGCTGCAGACCACGGCTATGTCTATTTTTGTTTTTGCTGGTTCAGCTCAGTTAGTTTCAATTGAGATGATATCTGCTGGTGCTGCAGTAGCAGCTATAGTAGCAATGACATTTTTGGTTAATTTGCGACATCTTCTTTTGTCGGCATCGCTTAGCCTTCATTTAAGAGGTTTACCATTTTATTATTATCCTTTTTTAGGTTTTTAGTAACTGATGAATCTTTTGCAGTTGGAATGAGTAAAATAAATGACCAGGAGAAAAAACATAGATATTTTTTCGGTCTGGGGCTAACAGCCTATTTCGGCTGGGTATCTAGTTCTGCTATTGGGGCTTTTTTAACTGAATTTATTAATTTTGGTAGTGGAGGAGCTTTAGATTTTGTTTTGCCTGCAATGTTTATAGTTTTACTGGTAATGCAGATCAGCTCAAAAAGCGAAATAATGGTAGCAGGTTTTTTCTGCTTTACTTTCAAGTTTTATTTGCTTTAACTATTAATGGTAGTTGGAATATAATTTTAGCAACAGTAATGGCAGCATTTTTAGGGGTGTATATCAGTGGGGATAATTAGTTTTATATTAATGGTTGTCAGGTATGTAGAAGACAAATTAGAGGTAATTGTAGTTCAAATGGTTAATTTGCTCCGCAATGGTGAAAAACTAAAAATGTCTAAAAGAGCAGGTAGTTTTGTTACTATGACTGAGGTAAATCAAGAAGTTGGTACAGATGCAGCCCGTTATTATTATGTAATGCGCAGCACTGACAGCCATCTTGACTTCGATTTAGAATTGGCTAAAGAAGAATCAAGCAATAATCCAGTTTATTATGTCCAGTACGCTCATGCT